>CAXBBB010000023.1:0-11388 GCA_963973615.1 uncultured Rhodothermales bacterium
TCCGTCCGCAGCCATTGCACACGGGCGCGACCTGACGCTACCATCCAACCCGTATCAGTGGCTCCTTCCGCGTGTGTTCAGTGGACTTGACCGCCTGCTCCCCGTCAGCCGAGCGACGGGCGACGAAGCACTCGGCCGAGGGTTTGAAACAGCCAAACTCGATGTCTTACCCAACGGCATTGATGTGACACGCTTCTCCCCGCCCACAGACAAAGCGCAAGCACGTACCGACCTGCTCCAAGCCGCCGGTCTCGATCTGCCCGATGATGCGCTACTGCTTTCGAGCATTGGCCGCCATGTCGAGCGCAAAGGGTTTGGCTGGTTCGCCGAGCGCGTCATGCCGACGCTGCCCGACGGCATTCACTGGCTCCTGGGCGGCGAGGGTCCTGTAACCGACGCCATTCGCACCATCGTTCGTGAGCGCGGCTTGCAAGACCGCGTCCATCTACTCGGGCGTGTCAGCGAAGAGATGCTGGCCCAGCTCTACCAGGGCAGTGACCTGTTCGTGATGCCCAACCGTCCCGTCGAAGGCGATATGGAGGGCTTTGGCGTCGTCATGCTCGAAGCCAATCTCGCCGGAACGCCTGCCATCGGTGCCGGAATCGAAGGCATCCGCGATGTAATCACCGAGGGCGTCAACGGCCACCTGCTTCCGACCGGTGACGTGCGCGCGTTCTCAGACGTGATCGCCCGCTATCACTTCGACCGCTCCGCCCTCGACGAGTTGTCTGCTCAAGCCTCCCGGCACGTCCGCGATACGTTCTCGTGGGACGCCGTTGCCCGCCGCTATGTCGACTCGCTGCGCGCGCTCACCGGCATCTCAGGCGATGGCGTGGTTCTCAGCGGCGATGGGATGGCTACCGAGCCAGAACTGGCAGTTTCTGCGCTCTAAACGTACTACGTATTGGAGACGTGGTACGCCTTCCCCCGAAGTCATAGCCACCACTGCACAACAGCGCCAATAGCGACCGATGCTAGTGCAACGGTCCACACGCGACCGCGTGGCGCCTCTTCGAGCGCTTCCGGCAGCAACTCGCGAAGCGCCACCCACAACATGGCGCCCGCCGCGAAGCCCAATCCAACTGGAAGCGCCGACGCAAACGTCTCGACCGCTAGGAAGGCGGGGACGGCGAGGATCGGCTGTGGCAAACTCGAAGCAATCGCCCAGAGTGCCGCTCTCCCAACACTCGTTCCACGCGGTACCAAGACGAGCGCGATCGCCAGTCCTTCGGGTACGTTGTGTAGCGCGATAGCGAATGTGACGTACAGTCCCAGCGCCTCACCCCCGCCGTACGACACGCCGACGCCGATGCCTTCGGTCATCGAATGCAGCGTCATCACGCCCATGATCATGATCGCCTGAGCCGCATCTGCCCCGCTCAGGTCTCCGACGTGCAGATCGTCGTAGCGGTCAAGGACAGCGCGCGTCGCCCACACGAACCCGACGCCTGACGCTAGCCCGATGAGCGTCAGCACGTGAGGCATCGTCGTGCTCATAGACACTACGCCTTCCCAGATCAGTAGGCCACTCGCTGCTGTCATCAAGCCTGCAGCCAGCGCGTTCGCCAATCCCATCTGCGCACCGCTCCACTCCTTCCGAAACGCAAACGGCAGCGCACCGATTCCAGTCGCAATGGCAGTCACCATCGCCAGCAGGCCGACAGTCAACGGGGTGATTTCGAGCATTCGGCGAGGCGTGGGGACGGCCGGGCTGATACGCACGTCACCGCCCCCCCGGTTCGCCTATTCTGTACTTCGGACCTAGACCGCTTCCACTCATGACCGACCTTCGCTACCACATCCCCGAGCCGTGCGATCAGCGGTGGCACACGATGACGCCGGTCACGGGTGGACGACACTGCGCAAATTGCCAACACGTCGTTGTCGACTTCACCGGCAGGACGGATAAGCAGATCACGGCCTTCCTGACCAAGCACGACGGATCGCGTGTGTGCGGGCGGATAAGCACGAGTCAGCTTCGGCCTCCGAATCGAGCCGCGAAACGAGAGCGCACGCTGTGGTCGCAGATCCAGCGCTTGGCAGCGGTCGTGGTCATGGCGTGCGGTCTGAGTAATTCGCGCGCCTTGGCTCAGGAGCGGCCGGCCCCACCGCCTTCCCACGTGGTGCCCGCCATTCCGCTGCCCATTCTTTCTTCAACGCCTGTATACCCCGACACACTACGAGGTCGCATCGTCGATGACGAAGTCGGAGAGGGACTCCCCGGTGCGACCGTGATGATCGAAGGCACAACCATTGGCACAGCGACGGACTTCGACGGCAACTTCTCGCTTCCACTCGACAGCCTGTCCGATCCCAGTTCAATGTTGGTTATCGTCGCCTCATTCGTTGGATACGAAACACGCCAAGTTGCTCTCAGACTTTCCGATGTACGCCAGCCACTTGTATTCCATTTGTCGGCAGGTATGTTACTGGGTGAGGTAATAGCGCACATCGGCCCCTACGAAGACAGCTACGGCCATCTCCACAACGGTGCAGTGCTTCCCGGAGCGCCGATGATCGTCAAGCGGTCGTGGAAGTGGCTCAGTCGGCGTGTGGCTGGGTCGCGATAGCTTTGGCCGGCGTTTCTCGCGACTCCAGCCACTGTAATAGCGCAGGCAGGAAAACGAGGGCGGCGAGGACGGTCGTACCGATGCCCAAGACCGCGAGTTGGCCGATGGATTTGAGCCCGGGGTGGAAGCTGAGCAGCAGGCCCCCGAAGCCGATCATCGTCGTCAGGCTCGACATGAACACGTGTTCGCCGGTCGATTTGAGGATGTAGCGTAGCGAACCGGGTCCTTCCTCGCGGTAGCGATGGACGATGTGAACGCCCGCGTCGTTGCCGATTCCTAAAATCGCCGGGAGGACGACGAGGTTGTAGAAGTTGAGTTTGAGACCCAGAATCTCCATTCCCAGAATCATCCACAGCAGGCCAACGACGAGCGGGATGATCGCCAGCATCGCCCATTTGAGGCTGCGGAAGTTGAGTACCATCAGCAGCACGACGATCAGGAACGTGCCCAGCACCATCCACGGCGCTTCGGACATCATCAGCCGTAGCATATCGGCGGCGACGAGACTGGTCGATCCGGCGTAGAACACGTCGCCGTCAGCCGTTTCGACGCGTCCCACGTCGTCCGAGAAGGCGATAGAGTTGCGTCCGTCCGACAGGCCAACGCTGGGATACACCATCACGAAGTTGCCAATCTCGCCGGTTTTGGTCGTGTACTGCGCCCGGAGTGCTTCGGGGATGTCTTCGAGTTCGACCGGGTCGGTCGTGCCAGCGGCCATGCGAAGGCGGTCCAGGTCGGCGTTGGGCTCAGCGGTCAGGAACGGGTCGTCGAGCAGTTCGCGGACGTAGGCGATCTGTTCGAGTCGGGCGTCCTGGGCGTCGGCGTCCGATGGGAAGCGCTGTTGCAGGCTCTCGACGTCGAGAATCGTCGGACTCGTCGTATCGGCTTCCTGAATCGCCTCGTACGCGGCTACGACGGCGGCGGACTGCTTCGGCGTCTGGGTGATCACGTACGCCGGGTTTCGCCGGCGCGGCTGATCGCCACTGGTTTCCTCGGCTTTCTGTTGCGAGTCGGTGACTTCGTACACTGGGGCGTTGCGCTCCTCGAAGCCCGGATACGACGGCTCGAGCGAGGCGAAATCGTACTCGAACGACAGCGTCCCAACGAACGCGACGGCAGCGACGACAGCCACCAGGCTTGCGATTACCTTGGGTTTGTACGCTCGGGCCGGCGCCGATGATGTGCGAGTAGGTGCTTCTGCTCCATCGCCCGCGTTGAATGAAATCAGGTGCCAACGCTCGAAGACAGCCAGCATCGCCGGGAGCACAACCGTCATGCTGACCAGCGCGAACAGGATTCCAATGCCCGCGATTACACCGAACTCGCTGAACCCCTTGAAGTCGGCAAACGTGAGCACAAACAGCGCCGCTGACGTCGAGAGCGCACCAATCGTGATCGCCTGAGCGGTCGACAGGAACGTCTCTTCGCCTGCGTCGACCACGTCCAGCCCGCGTGCGCGCTCCTCGGTGTAGCGCGCATAAAAGTGGATGCCGTAGTCGACGCCCAGCCCGAAGAGCACGAGCGCCAGCGTCGACGTCATCAGGTTGAGCGCGTCGAAGGCCAGAAATGCGATTCCCCCCGTCCACGTTAGGCTCATCATCAGCGGAAGCGCGATAACGAGGCCGAGCGCCGGAGCGCGTATCAGTGTGCGGATTAGCACCCCTGCGTCGAACCGGCTTCCGGCGCGAGCGCGGTAGGCTTTATAGAAAAAGTAGACGATCACGGCCAGCAGGACCGCGAGAACACCTGCTCCGAACGAACCCTGAACGTCCGTCTGGATGGCGCCGACTTCTTCGAGCGAGCGGTACAGCCAGCCCGCCGACGTTACTTCGAGTCCGTCGCCGTACGCGGACGGATCGACCTGTGCGATGGCTTCGTCGAGTCTGTCATAGACGCGCTGCAAGCTGCGCACGTTGGTCTGGCTCGACGAAGGGAAGAACGTAACGAGCAGTCCAGCGCTGTCCGCTGAGACCTGATACTCGCGCCCAACGATTCGCTCATACGACGCTTCCATGTTAGCGGCTGCATCCGGCTCATCGTCGGCCTCTTCGTCATCGAAATCATCACCCAAATCGACGTAGAAGGGGTTGGCTTCCAGGCGTGCCTGTTCTTGCAAATCTTCGAGGTACCACGTCAGCTCCTCCAACTCACCGTCCGTCGCGAAATAGAGCGCGTTGCGCTGCAAAAACCCGATCTCGCGGCGCAGTTCGGCGCGCGTGAACATCGCTTCGCCGTTGTGCTCCATTGCTAAGACGACTGGCACGAGCGCTTCGGCGAACGCTTTGTTGACCTCGAACGCCTCGGCTCCGTCCGCATTCCGGTTCCAGATCGCGACCTGGGCGCCCCGCTCTCCGCCCAGCGTCTCTCGCAACTCGTCCAACGCCTGGACGCTTGGATAATCCGACGGCAGCAAGTTGGCGAGATCGGTGTCGAGCCGGAAGTTGTTGGCCGAGTACCATCCGCCCAACAGCGACAACAAGAGCGCGACGAGAACGACGGCGTACGGATGACGCATCACCCAGCGGATGGCGGGGCGCAGGCGTTCAAAAAGAGCGTGCATCAAAAAGGAAGTCGGGTGAGAGCAGGGGCACGATACAACCGCGCCGCGCAAACAGGTACGTCGGCGCGGCGCGGTCGAGAGTCAGGAGAGAGCAATCAGCGGAGGCGCAGATTGTCGAAGTCTGAAATAGCGACCGTTTTGGTGTTGTCCGAGTCGTTCCAGAACGTGATGGCGGTCGGACGGTCGGGCGCGTTCTTTCCAAAGAGACCACGATAATCGGCCTTCACATCGCGCGTGACCGTGCTCCATCGGTTGATTCCGTCAAGGGCCGATGCCACGACGACGACCTTCAAGTTGCCGAACGACTCGGTCGTGCCAACAGGCAGCGTCGGCGAGTAGGTGTATTTGATCGAGCGCGGTCGGCCCAGCCAGTCGTTGTCGAACGTGACGTAGACAGCGGCGCCGGTGTCGTTCTTGTCGCTGTTCTTCTCGTTGGCGCCGGCTGGCAGTTGAACGGCGCGCCAGTCCCATTGGAGGAACGACTTATCGCGCAAGTCCCAATCGAGACGTTGCCCATCGTTGGCGAGGACAATACGGTGCGCCTCGCCGTCGGTATAGCCGCGCAGAAACGTGCGTCCCCCCTCTTTCTTGGTCCGAAACCACTCACCCTGCCCGTTATACTTCTCAGACATTGGCACAAAGTCGCGACCTTCGAGATAATGCCAACCACGTGGGATGACGTTGTCGGCGTTGGATTCGAAGTCGTCGACGAGACGGGTTTGAGCGGTCGCCGGAAGCGTGAATGCAGCGAAGGAGGAAAGAGCCAGAACGGCCAGAAGGATGCGCATAAAGGAGGTCAGGTGTGAGACTCGTTGTAACGGCAAACCAAGTGCCGAGTGCGCGGCTTCACACATCGTTGCCGGAGTGTCGCGGGTCGGATTGTGGATTGCTAGCTGATAGCTCCTCCCCTATACCTGGTTCAGATGGCCTCTGAGCGCTTAGTTGGCCGATTAGACCGCCCCTTGCGTTGAGGATGGAGAACAGCACGACGTTCAGCACACGGTCGATAAGCGTCGATATGGCTATCACGGCAAACACTGCTTCGCCCGCTCCGTCCATGCTTCTGGACACCGCGACGGATGCATTCATAAACACCAAGTCCATTGACGGAAGCAGAGGAATCCGCTGGACGACGATCAGCATCACCAACAAAGTCAGCCACACCCGCAACTCGACTTCAGGCGCGACGACGGCCCAAATCGCCACTTGAAGCGTGTACACGATCAGAAATCGCGCCGCGTGGACGATACCGAGGTACGCCGTATCACCTGCCGACAATCTCGTCAGCTTGCCTCGAAGCCGGTAGAGAACGACCAGTACAATAGCGAGTCCAACGATTCCAGCCGGAATGAGCCACGACCGGCTTGAAATCGCATTCGGAAGCTCGACGTAGCCCATCGCCACAAACACGCCGCAGACGGAGACCGCCACGATCGTCGACATCAGGCCAGAGACGATGGCGTTGTCCTTCACCGCATGCCGTACAACCGGCTCGCTCACGCCGATGTTTTTTCGCGCCCATAGATAGAGGTACAGTTCGCCCGCATACGAGAACATCTGCCGGTTGACGATGCGCCGCGTAATGCCGACGCCGACCAACCCTTTGCGTGGTCGGCGCCACAACCGCCCAAAAATCAGCGCTTCGGACAACGGCAACACCATGTAGTTGGCCGCGAAGAGCAGGTAAAACCAGGGCGTCGTCGGAGCGGCGGCCAGCACCTCCCGCCAGCCCATGTCGATCAGTTGAACGACGAGCAAGCCCATCAATCCAAATGTAAACAGCCGCTCGGCCCACTTCGCTCCTGTCTTGACGCCCGGACACGCCCACAGATCGGCGGCGCGAGCTCGGTAGACGGTGAAGCGATCGGCGAAAGGCATCGCTCGGGTACACCTACGCTAGACGGCTGTTCGGCGGCAGGCTGTGTACCTTGCACGAAAAGCCTCTTTCCCAGTGTCCGACCGCCCGCTTTCTACTCGCGCTCTCCGCATCGCTCTGGCGACGGCGCTTGCGTGGGGCGTCTTGGTAGCGGCCCACGAGGGTGAGTTTTACCCGTTCTCGATCTTCCCGATGTTCTCCCAGGCTGGAAAGCCCTGGACTCGAGTACTCGTGCAAGAAGCCGAGGCCCCTCCCTATGACTGGTCATATCGCGGGTTAGACAGCTTGAACGGCCTCATCCCCCTGCTTCCGCTCGGTGTTCCGCAGAACGATGTGTCGACGTTTGTCGGTAAGACGACCGAGTGGGACGGAGCGTCGGGGCACACGCTGGGGCGGTTCATGGCTCCGGCGACGCGTCGGTATGAGGCCGTGTTGGTATACCGTGTCACGGGGCGGCTTGCGGGAGATGTGGCGTCGATCCAAGCGCACCCGCTGGCCTTTGCAACGGCCGACACGCTGATTTTCTCTCCGAACGAGGCGGTACGGTGAGTCTGGCTGACCATCTGTTTCCGCTCGATCGCCCCGAAACGCGAGGCGAATGCCTCCACGCTCGGATCGTCGAGGGCTTTGCGGCGCTTTCTGCCGTCGTGTTTGCGTTTAGATGGGCTGAGTATCTGCAAGGCGTTTCGTCGCTTCCGTTTCCAACGGGAGTGGCACGCTGGCTACCGCTCGACTGGGTGCTGGCGCCAGGCGTGGCGTTCGGAGCTGTCGGTTTGCTGGCCCTTCTGGTCGGGCTGGGCTGGGCGCGCGTAACTCGGTGGGCGTATCCGGCGGCGATCGTCGTGCTGCACCTGATGTATGCGGCGCGGCACAGCCTGGGCAAAACCTCGCACGGCTCTCACCTGGTCGGGCTGACGCTACTGGCGTTCGCGATTGCCGTTGTGTCTTTCCGAGACGAGAGTGTGAGGCGACGCGTCGGAGTGGGGATGGCGCTGTTTTTCGTCGGCCTCTCGTATCTGTGGGCTGCGGTGAGCAAACTAGTAGCGTCGGGAGGAATGTGGTCAGACGGGCGGCATCTGGTGCTATGGATCGCCGAGAAGCAGGTCGACTTACTCTCGCGTACTGGCGCCGATGGGCTCAATGTGTTGCAGGAGATGGTGTTGGCGGCACCGTGGGTGGGGACGGTTTTGCTGACGATCGGCGTTGTATCCGAAGCTTGCGGGCCGCTGCTCTGGTGGCGACAGACTCGGGTGTGGGCGGCGCTTCTGCTGATCGGCATGCACATCGGCATTTTGTTGACGATGAACATTTTCTTCTACACGTACATCGTACATCTCGCGATTTTGGCCCTGCCTTGGTCCTCGCTGTTCGACCTGATGCTTGCGCGCCGCGCCGCGCCTCCTGGCCTATGAGATTACTCTTCTTGACGCAAGATTTCCCCCCCGCTGTTGGAGGGATTCAGACGTACAGTGCGGGACTGGTACGTGCGCTGATTGGGCTGGGAGTTACTGTCGAGGTCGTGTGCCCTGCGCATCCGGACGAAGCGGCAATGGATGCTTCTTTCCCCTGCCCCGTCCACCGCATCCACTCGCGGGGCGACTTGCTTCCGCTCAACCTGCTGCCTTACATCCGCCGCATCGCCGACGCGTTTCGGCCCGATGTAATCGCCTGCGCGCAGTGGCCGCTTGCCCTCCCCGCGTCACGTGTGGCCAAGAAGCACGGCGCCACCATAGCCGTTGCCGCTCATGGACGTGAGCTGCTGAACACACGTCCACTCCCCCGGTACGCTGCTATCCGCCGCCACTTCGTGCGCCGCGCCGACGTGCTGCTTCCCGTAAGTCGCTACACGGCCGGTCTGCTCCGCGACCTGGGGGCCGATCCGTCACGCATCCACGTGCTTACCAACGGTGTCGACACCGATGCGTTTTATCCCGAAGGCGCGAGCGAACTGCGGCAGAAGCTGTCGCCTCTTGGCAAGCCGCTGATATTGACCATCAGCCGATTGGTCTATCGCAAGGGCATCGATACAATGCTGGAAGCGCTCGCCCTAATTCCAGTTGATGATCGCCCCCTCTACGCCGTCGCCGGGAGCGGACCGGATCAGGACCGATTGCACGCGCTGGCTGACTCTCTCAACTTGGGCGATGTTGTCTGCTGGTTAGGCCGTGTGCCTGACCCCGACCTCCGCGCTCTCTACAATGCCGCCGACGTGTTCGCCCTACCCGCCCGGGAGTCACGCCCCGATGTGGAAGGCTTTGGCCTCGTGTTTTTAGAAGCTGCCGCTTGCCGCACGCCTTCCATCGGCGCAACGACCGGCGGCATACCTGACGCGGTCGTAGACGGAGTGACCGGGTTGCTCGTCCCTCCGGACGCTCCGCGTGCACTCGCTTCGGCCATCACACGGCTGTGTTCAGACGCTGATTATCGCCAAGAACTAGGCGATGCGGCATACAAACGCGTCCACAGTGGTTTCACGTGGAACGCTGTAGCAGAGCGATTCATCGCAGCGGTGAGCTAGGGATGCGTGTTTTGCTAACGACGATGTTCTCCCCATGGTCTGCTTACAGCGGCGGCGGGCAGGCATCGACGCACCGGTTAGCCACGGCGCTATCCGACCTGGGGCATGAGGTGCACGTTGCCTACGCGCATCCTGCGTGGAGCACGCCGCCGGACATTCCGCCTGTCCCCTACGCCGTCCACTGGCTGCGCTGGCCCGGCTGGAAGGCACAACGGCAAGCGGCATTTCGTGGATTGGCCGGGCGACAGCTCTCCCGCCTGACCCAGGCAATCAGGCCTGATATCGTTCACGCATCGGGTGAGGAAGCGGCGTGGATGGGCGAATGTCCGATTCCATTAGTGCTGACGCCGCGTTACCCCGACTACCCTGAGCGACTCTCCCCTTATCCGCTAGACAAATTTCGCCTGTTGCGGCGTGCACTATACGCCGCCGGCCTGGTCGCGCCGACTAGCCAATGGGCCGCAGACCACGTCGCTCAGTTCGCCGGACGCTCGCTCCCGATAGAGGTCGTCCCCAATGGTATCGCGGACGCATTTTTGACGGCAAGCCGATCTGTTGGTGCATTGAGCGGGCCGCTGCTGTTCTTCGGACGACTCGAAGCGACGAAAGGGTTAGACGTTGTGCTCACAGCGCTTGCCCAATTGGACGATCCACCTCCCCTTGTCGTTGTCGGGCGGGGCGAACGAGTGCAATTCGAGCAGATGGCGGACAGACTGAGCGTCCAGGTGTCGTTTGAGCCGTGGACGACGCAGCAAGATCTCGCAAAGCAGCTAGCGGGCGCGCGACTGGCAGTTCTCCCGTCACGCGAGGAGAGCTTCGGAAATAGCGTCGCCGAGGCGATGGCGGTGGGTTGTCCGGTGGTAACAACGACTGCAGGTTCCCTCCCCGAGTTAGTCGAAGACGGAAGAACCGGAACGCTCGTTTCTCCCGGCGATAGCCAAGCGCTCGGTGACGCGATACGCGACGCACTTGCTCATCCTCAGCACGCCACAGAAATGGCGCAAGTTGCTCGACTCGAAGCGCGCTCCCGCTTCACCTGGCCCGCCGTCGCTCGTACCTTTGCCGACCACTACACCCGCTTGCTCACCCCATGAACACCTACGAATCCCTCTCCGTCGGCGACACGTTTGAACTGACCCGTGTCATCACAGAAGAAGACGTCCGCTTGTTCGCCCAGGTCTCGGGCGACGACAATCCGATCCACCTCGACGCCGAATACGCTGCCGAGCACGCACCGGGGGGTAAACCCATCGTCCACGGCGTGCTGCTGCTGGGCATCGTGAGCAAGGTGCTCGGACGCGATTTCCCAGGCCCAGGCAGCGTGGCCGTGTCCATCTCCTCCAAGTTCTTGCGTCCCGTTCCCGTCGGCGGCGAGATCAAGATCGAGGTCAAAGTCGCCGAAAAGCGAGACCGCTTCGGGCACGTCAAAATGGGCGTCTATGCATATTACAACGGCAAGATGTCCGTCGGCGGGGAAGCAGTCTTGATTCCGCCTCACGAGGAAGGCTGATCGGATCAACACGTAAAACGGCGACGGAGGATGATCCTCCGTCGCCGTTTTACGTGTTGCCGATGCCGCCGAATTAGCGCACGAGCTTGATGCGCGTGCCTGCCTGAATCGTCTGGTTGGGCTGCACCTGGTTGAGGATCGCTAACTCCTCGAGCGTTACGCCCTCAGGCAGATTGCCCACGAGTTGGGAGAACGAAGCCGTGCGTGGTGCCGAGACGATGTTAATCCGGTTCGGCTGCCGGTTGAGGTAGCGCGCATCCGACAACGGTGCGAAGCTGGACAACGTGTTGACGGCCATGCGCTCGTTCTGACTGTACACCTGGGCGAGCATCAGCGCGGCGAAGTCATAGACCT
>CAXBBB010000024.1:0-11356 GCA_963973615.1 uncultured Rhodothermales bacterium
ACGAAAAAGTTGGTCGCGAACTGCTGCCAGTCGACTTCGCGGATCGAGCCGATGGTCGTCGTGATGGCGCGTCCGCCCACGTCCCAGACCAGCGTATCGCCCAACGTCACGCCGAGTTCCTCGCGCGCTACGTCGGCTTCGATCGACACCTGTGGGACAGCGTCGGGCGTCGGCAGCGTGCCTGAGAACTCTCCGGAGATCAGAGTTTCGGTCGGCGTCAGCGCTTCGCGATACGTCGAGCGGTACTCGCGGCGGTGCGCCCAGGTAATGTTGTCGCTTTGCGAGGTGTCGAGCCGGGCGGCCTCGACGTCGAGATCACCGACGCGGAGCAGGCGCATCGTCACGATGGGGACACGGTCGAGCATCGGAAGGTCGCGCTCTTCGAGCAGTGCGGCGACGCTGTCGGCCTGGTAGGGCTGTACGTCGAAGAGGACCAGGTTAGGGTCGTCCGGCCCTCCACCGATATCGAACTGTCCGACGAGCGTGTTTTGGACGATCACGAGCACGAGCAGCAGAAACGTCCCAAAGCCGAGCGCGGTCAGCAGCAGCAGCGTCTGGTTGCGCGGGCGGTGCATCGACGCCAGTCCGTGGCGAAGCGTGAACGGTAGCGGTCTGCGCGCCAGCGCCCGGGCGCCTCGCGCAAGCGTCCACGCCGCCAGCGCCAGTCCGCCGAACACCACGATCAGCCCGCCCGCGTAGCCGAACGCGACGCCCCAACTTCCGGTCAGGAAGTAGGCAAAGCCGACCAGAATCGCCGCGCCGACCAGCCCGATCGCCCAGCGCAGCGGATCGCGCACATCGGTCGTCGTCACGCGCAGCGCCTGAAGCGGCGACACCAGCCGCACGCCCAAAACCGGCACGAGCGCGAAGCCTAGCGTCACCAGCAGCCCCACCGCCATGCCGATACCGACCGCGCTCCACGACAGCGTCGCCGCGATGTCGAACGGCAGAAAACTCGCCAGAAGCGACGGCAGCAACCCGACGATCACTGCGCCCACAAGGGTTCCGATCACGCCTGCGATCAGCCCCATCCCCGCGGCCTGCCACAGGTGAACGGCGACCGTCGTCCGCAGCGGGGCGCCCAGGCACCGCAAGACGGCGACGCTCCGCAGCCGGCTCTGGATGAATACGTGCGTCGCCCCGGCCACGCCCAGCCCACCGAGCAACACGGCGATGAACGCCGTCAGCCCGAGAAACCGGTAGAGCAGGTCCAGCCCGTCCTGCCAATCGCCCAATACTTCGGACGGCGTATCGGTGCGCACGCGTTCCTTGCGCAGCGTCATCTCCAAACTCGCCACGAGCGTGTCGGGGTCGATGCCGGGTTTGAGAAGCGCAAACCGTTCGTAGTCGAGCCGCGCCCCGCGTGAGGTCAGCGTCGTGTCCAGTCCGGCCAGCGGGATGTACACCCGCGGACTCACGAGCGATGCAAACCCGGTCTCTCGCCCCGTCGACAGGACGCGGCCAACGACCGGATAGCGATTCTTACCGACTTGCAGACTGTCGCCGAGCGAGACGCCGAAGCCGTCGAGCAGTCCGGCGTCAGCCAGCGCGCCGCCCGTTTCGCGCGCGATCTCGGACGCATTGGCAGGCTCAGTTTCGAACGACCCATAAAACGGATAGCGCCCCTCTCCCGCTCGAACAAGCGTCAGGCGCGCTTCTCCCTGTTGGGGAAAAAACACCATCGACGTAAACGAAAGCCAGTCGCTCGTTTCGACCGCAACCGAATCCGTAATCGCCGTCAGCCGCTGAGAAAAGCGCTGATTCGACTCGAACGACACGTCGGCTCCCAGGAGTGACTGCGCCTCACCGTCGAGCGCACCGCGCAAACTCGCCCCGAACGAGGTGATCGCCACCAGCGCCGCCACGCCTACGGCCATCGACAGGAGAAAGAGGAGCAGACGCAGCCTGCTGCCACGCGTATCGCGCCACGCCATGCGCAGCGACCAGGGAAAAGCCATCGGGTTCGGAGAGTAGACAGGCTGTACGCCGTTTCCTCCTGACCGTTCACGCCCTCAGCTAAGCGCCCGCTTCCAGATCGCCGCCAGCCGTCGTGTCGGCGATCCACTGGTGGAGTTCGTCCATGCCGCGTCCGGTCTGTGAACTCGTCAGCACGATGGGCACTTCCCTCCCGCTCTCCTCAACGGCCTGACGCGCCAGCTTGACGCTCTTGTCGCGCGCGTTGGTGCCCAGCTTGTCCGACTTCGTCAGCACGATCACGTTGGGCACGTGCGATCCCTTGAGCGCCGCGAACACCTCGCGGTCGATGGCCGTCGGCGGGTGGCGGCTGTCGACGAGATGCAATAACAGACGCAGGCTCTGCCGCTCGACGGCGTACCGCTCGATCAGCGCGGCCCAGTGCGCTCGCTCCGCCTTGGAGACTTTGGCATAGCCGTAGCCGGGGATGTCGACCAGGTAGAACTGCCCGTTCACGTCGAAAAAGTTGAACGCGCGCGTCTTGCCCGGAGTCCCCGACGTGAGCGCGAGTTGCTTACGCTCGGTCAGCGCGTTGAGCAGCGAACTCTTGCCGACGTTCGATCGCCCTAGGAAGGCGACTTCGGGGCGTTCGGGCGGCGGAAGCGTCTTCCACGAAGGAGCCGATAAGACGAATCGGGCGGCGTTGAGCGGATTTTTGGACATATCGAGGAAGTAGATAATTCACCGTAGCGACGTTACATGTAACGTCGCTACTTAAACGATGAAGCGCCGCGCCTCCGATGGGAAGCACGGCGCTCAGTAACGTGACGAACGGAGTTACGCCGCGACGCCTTCGCCCTGCGCTGAGAGGAACTCGCGGAGCACGTAGTGGAGGATGCCGCCGTTGCGATAGTAATCGACTTCGACGGGCGTGTCGAGCCGGACCGTGGCTTCAAACGTGACCTTCTCGCCGCTCTCGCGCGTCGCTGTGACCGTGAGCGTCTGGCGTGGCTGCACGTCGTCGGTGACCGGGATGTCGAACGTTTCGGTTCCGTCGAGTCCGAGCGATGCGGCGTTCTGGCCCTTGGCGTATTCGAGCGGAAGCACGCCCATGCCGATCAGGTTGCTGCGGTGGATACGCTCGAACGAGTCGACGATGACGGCTTTGACGCCCAGAAGGATTGTGCCTTTGGCCGCCCAGTCGCGCGAGCTGCCCATGCCGTAGTCCTTGCCGCCTAAGACGACGAGCGGAGTACCGGCTTCGACGTACTGCATCGCGGCGTCGTAGATCGACTCGACCTGTCCGGTCGCGAAGTTGCGTGTGATGCCGCCTTCCGTCCCCGGAAGCATCTGGTTCTTGATGCGGATGTTGGCAAACGTGCCGCGCATCATGACCTCGTGGTTGCCCCTGCGCGAACCGTACGAGTTGAAGTCGAACGGACGAACGCCGTTTTCGATCAGGTACGTTCCGGCAGGCGCGTCGGCCTTGATGGCACCGGCGGGCGAGATGTGGTCGGTCGTCGTCGAGTCGCCTGCTTTGAGCAGCACGCGTGCGCCGCTGATGCCTTCAATTTTGGGCGTTTCGGGCGTCAGCGTCGTGAAGAACGGCGGCTCCTGAACGTAGGTCGAGTTCGTGTCCCACTCGTAGATGGCGCCTTCGGGGATGCGGATAGCGTTCCAGTCGGCGTTCGAGTCCTCGATGCCGTCGTACTCGCGCGCATACATCTCAGGCGTGATGACTTGCTCGATGGTCTGCTTGATCTCATCTGACGTCGGCCACACGTCGCGCAGGTACACCGCATTGCCCTGCTCGTCGTGCCCGAGCGGATCGTTGTTCAGATCGCAGTCGACCGAACCGGCCAGCGCGTAGGCGACGACCAAAGGCGGCGAGGCGAGGTAGTTGGCCTGCACCTTCTGGTGGATACGCCCCTCGAAGTTGCGGTTACCCGAAAGTACCCCTGCGACGATCAGATTGCCCTCGTCGATAGCCGCGACGGTCTCTGCGGGCAGTGGACCGCTGTTGCCGATGCACGTCGTACAGCCATAGCCGACGAGGTTGAAGCCCAACGCGTTGAGGTATGTCATCAACCCCGCGTCTTGCAGATACTCCGTCACGACTTTCGATCCCGGCGCCAGACTCGTCTTGACGTACGGCTTGACTTTCAAACCACGCTCGACGGCTTTCTTAGCCACCAATGCCGCGCCGATCATGACCGACGGGTTCGAGGTGTTCGTGCAGCTCGTGATCGCCGCGATCGTCACGTCACCATGGCGCAGATCGAGATCATCTCCCCCCTTCTTGTTCTCGTAGCGCCCCGTATTCGCCACGTCCTCGGGCTTCATTCCGAACCCCTGAGGTCCTGCGGGCGACACGAGTGACGCCGCGAACGACTCCTTGACATCAGGCAGCGAAATGCGGTCTTGCGGACGCTTCGGTCCGGCCATCGAAGGCACGACTTCGGACAGGTTGAGGTCGAGTACGTCGAGATACTGCGGATCCGGCGTGTCCGATGTGCGGAAGAGTCCCTGCTCTTTGTAGTAGCGCTCGACCGTCTGGACGAGTTCTTCGGGGCGACCGGTCCGGCGCAGGAAGGCCAGCGTTTCGTCGTCGACAGGGAAGAAGCCCATCGTCGCGCCGTACTCGGGCGCCATGTTCGCGATCGTCGCACGGTCCGGGACCGTCAACTTGCTTAGCCCTTCGCCGAAGAACTCGACGAACTTGCCGACGACGCCATACTTGCGCAGGGTCTCGGTTACACCGAGAACTAGGTCCGTAGCGGTTGCGCCTTCGGGCATCTCACCGCTCACACGCACGCCGATTACTTCGGGCATAAGCATGTAGATCGGCTGACCGAGCATGACCGCCTCGGCCTCGATACCGCCGACGCCCCAGCCCATTACGCCCAGACCGTTAATCATCGTCGTGTGGCTGTCCGTGCCGACGAGCGAGTCGGGGTAGACGACCTCCAACCCTTCCTCGGGACGGCGCCAGACGCCTTCGGCGATGTACTCCAAGTTGACCTGGTGGCAGATGCCGCTAGCGGGCGGCACGACCGAGAAGTTCTCGAACGCCTGCTGGCCCCAGCGCAGAAACTCGTAGCGCTCTTTGTTACGCGAGAACTCCAACTCGGAGTTGAGCTTGAGCGCGTCCGGCACGCCATAGTGGTCGACCATAACCGAGTGGTCGATGACCAGATGGACGGGCACACGTGGGTTGATCTCGTTGGGATCACCGCCCAGTCGCGCCATAGCCGAGCGCATCGCCGCCAAGTCGACGACAGCCGGGACGCCGGTGAAGTCCTGCAGGAGCACGCGCGCCGGCATAAAGGGAATCTCCTCCTTAGCAGGCTGCGTGGGGTCGTAAGCCGCGAGGCGTTCGATGTCTTCTTTCGTGACGAGATGTCCGTCGCCGTTGCGCAGCAGTGCTTCGAGCAAGATGCGGATCGAAACAGGTAGGCGCGTGATGTCGCCCAGTCCGGCCTTGCCGATGGCGTCGAGGCGGTAGAGGTATGCGCTGCCCGAACCGGTATCGAACGTATCGCGGGCGTTGAGGAAGTCGTGGGATTGGGGCATGGGGAGCGAGATCGGGGAGTAAAAGCGGTCGGGTATAGTTTACCTCTAACGAAACGCGGTGCATGCGGGTCCGCCCCATTTTCGTCCACGCGCATTCACACGGCATTCCGCACTCTCCCTTGACGTTCGTCATCTGTCGGCGTAGTTTTGGAGTCTTGCCGGGGCCATAGCTCAGTTGGTAGAGCGCTGCAATCGCACTGCAGAGGTCAGGAGTTCGACTCTCCTTGGCTCCACCCCCAAAAACGGCCCGTATAGTAGCTTAAACAGCGTCTACGGGCCGTTTCTCGTTTGGGGCGATTGCGTCAGGAAATGCCAGAATACCCCACCTCATTCCAAAAACGTCAGACAATAGACAGACATGGAAACGGGCACGTCGGCTCCTTGCGGCTCATCCTCGCTCCCCTATGCGGACCATGCGGACCACATTTCGACACCTCGGCATCAAAAGTCGCCGTGTAGCCGCTCAGTTTTGCCCAGAACGAACGCAGCCCCGCCGGGCAGATGCTCGGCAGGGCTGACGTAGATCGGGGCGTTACGGCAGGCTCAGTAGCCCACGCCGTCGAGCGCGCGGCGCAGAGAGTAGACGTGCATCGAAAGCATATCGGCGGCGCTCACTACCGGATCGACTTCGGCCAGCCGGTCTAGTTCTTCGAACGTCGGCGTCTTGCCACGCTCCCGCGCGTCGTTGTTGAGCCGGTACATCTCGTTCAGATGCGCGGCAGGTGCCAGTAGCGAGGCGAGTTGTTCGATCTGGAACGAGGCATCTATGGCCGTGCCCAGCGCTTCGTACTCCGCACCGTCAAGCACGGCGACGGCGGGGCAGGGATCGGCGGGCGTCTGAGCGGCCGGAGGATCGGCGGTCGGTGTGGCGTTGGGCATTGGGGCGGGGTGTTGGGTTGGAGTTGGTGAGGGCTAGGCTGTGGCGTTTCAGCCGAACCAGTGTTCTGAAAGGATGTCGAGTTCTTCGCGCGTCAGTTCTTCGGCGGGCAGCGTGTCGAGCACGGCAACGGGGCGCGGCCCGGCAGGTGCGGCAGCGTGGGCGACGGGCGGGCGCTCTTCGCGCTCAGGTGCGGGCGTGATTTCGGCGAGCGTGTCGAGGTTGATCTGACGCGTAGCGCTCCGCTCGTAGTCCCAGACCGTGACGCTGCTTTCGGTCTCGTTGCGGCCCAGCGTGTAGACGAAGCGCATCCGGCGAACCGATCCATCGGCCTTGACGAAGCGGGCCAGCAGCACGCGGGCGGCGTTGGCTTTCAGGTAGGCTTTCGCTTGGGCGGCGCGGTAGACACACTTCAACGCGTGCGAGAGAGCAGCGCGGTAGGTGGCGAAGAGCGAGCGCATACGGCGGGCAGCCTTGTGCGCGCGGCGCATGATCGAGGCGAGGCGGAAGCGGCGGGCGTTGGACATGGAAGCGAGGGTGTGTGTGCTTTCGGTATGTCCAGTATACTTTCTGAATGGGTTAATGATTCTATTTGTGAGGGCATCCCCCTCACAGAACAGATAGTTCACATTCGATCCGGTGACATTTGCCCCTCACATAGCGTCTATCTTCTCAGCACACGTAACCACACATCCGCTATGGACTGGACACCTACCACGCTCCGCGCATTCCGCGAACACCTCGGCAAGTCGCAGGCAGACTTCGCCGACCTACTCGGCTTCTCACGCTATCAATCGGTCAGCAACCTTGAAGCCGGGCGACGGGAGATAACCGACACGGTGAAGCGTCTACTCGACTACATGGCGCGGGACGCCGGATACGGACAGGACGAGAAAGCCGACGTACCCGACCGTCTCGACGCGGCGGCAGCGGAGTTGCAGGGGATCGCGCGGCAACTACGCGAAGAGCGAGGACAGCCGTGAGCGCCATCCGGTATAACCCCTATGATTGGCCGTTTATCCGGACGGCGTCCGGAATACGTTCTCCGTCGCTGCGCGTTAGCGATTGTCTTTGCCAGAGTTGAGACTTATCCTGTGGCACGTTATCCGGACATCGTCCGCTCAATCACTGGTTATGCCGCACTGCTTCCGTGGATGAACCGGGGTTTGAAGAAGGCAACTTCGAGGCTTGGCCTCTTCATGACGCCGTTGCTGGCTCACTGTGCGTCGATTGGGTGGAGCGTACTTGCGTGCTTGACCTGTCCGTTTTCTTCGACCCGTCGCAGCGGGCACGTCCAGCCGTCGTGATCTGGCGGAGCGTACGCAGTGTATCTCTGAGCCGGGAGAATCCGTGGGGGCCATCGGCATCCGTAAACGATCAGCGCATCGAGACCGATCAGACTTTTGTAATCGAGATGCAGTCGGGAGACGAGATCCGGGTGGTAGCAGAGTCAGCGCAATTGCTCGAATCGTCTGCGGCATAACCCTTGGCACCGGGCGACGCAAAGGCGGGCGGTTTTGCGCTGATCGGTCGTCGGCGCTATCCTGAGCACGTTTAATCAACGGCGCGATTTGCGCGCCAGAGCCTGTTTTGTTATGCGTCACTCTCGCTTGGTAGCTTGAATACCGAGGCCAAAGGCTTTTCTCGGTTTGCGTGGCCCGTCGCGTTCTTCGTAGTGCTGTTCCTTTGGCTCAGCGCACTCGACTTTTGGCCTCTTTTGGGATTTATCGTTCCCTGCGGCACCAACGTCCTTTCCGACGCTCCCTCGCCTGACGGCGAGCTTCACGCAGTCGTGTACGTCGCTGGATGTGGCGCTGGTGGTAGCGATTCATACGGCGTCTCGGTGCTCTGGGACCACGAGCAGGTCGAACGTCTAACGCGTTTCAACACACTGCACACAAGCTCTGAATCTTCGATAGAAGTAGAATGGCGAGGTTCAGACACGTTGCAGGTCACTTCATCGGATTACCTCTTATCTGGGCCATTGACTCACCTGATCGTCTCTCGTATCAAGGGAGTCGAGGTGGTCTACCGCGATTCGGTGATATCTCGGTCTTTGAGAGAGTGGAGTCCGTAGAACGCGCCGCATAACTCAGCGTTGCAGGTCGACGCAGAGGCGAGGGTCGTTGCGCTGTCTCGGCAGCGGTGTCTATGTTGCCTGCTCACACGCGGCGCTCTCTGCGCGCCTGAACTTCGTCTGTTATACGTCCCTCAAACTATGAGTCTCCGGGTCGCTATCGATGAGGCTCAATACCTCTATGTTGAGATGGTCCATGAGGACGGAGGCTTAACTCTGTCGATCGTCGTCCACGAAGCGTATTCAGGAGGCGGTACCAAGCACTTGCCCGGACTGGGAGATATGAAAGCGACTGCGATTGTCGCCGACGAGACGACTCCAAAGTACTTGGTGCAGTTTGCGTCATACGTCGCCTATTCGGTTCGAGACGAGTCGTATGTATCACGAGATGAGGCAGAGACGTGGACGGGCCGATTCTTCCGCGTCTACACCCACTCTAAGTTTCTAGACTACGTGGAGGCCGCTACGCTCGCATCGGACGACTATCCTGGTCCTCTCACCCACTACGAGTTGGTGACGCTCAACCACATTGTGGACGTGGTGTCGATCGAAGAGCCTGAGGTGAAACTCATCGACCACGACCAGGACGTATAACCCTTGGCAGCGGGCGACGCAGAGGCTAGCGGCTTGCCACGTGCGGGCGTCGGCGTCTACTTTGCTCGCTCTCACTTCCTCATGCTCTGCGCGCCAGAGCCTGTTTTGTTAGGCCGCTACCGTTCGACTGTAATCTTGTGAGCGTAAATCAGCTTGCCATACTGCTCATTGTAGTCTCTGGCCTCACCGTCGTACCGAACGTTCAGGCGTGTGGATGCAGCGATGATCGTCCCTGGGCTGAAGTAGCCAGCAGCGATGTGCTCTTCCTCGGAAGACTTGTCAAGGCAGAGTGGACGTACACGCCGGAGTCTGCTCCGTGGCTGACGATCCCAATCAGCTGGTCACGCGCCTTCGAATCCAACAGCACCCAACTAACCTTCGAGGTAGAACGGTGGTGGAAAGGCAGCGGGGAGCGCTACGTGCGCGTTATCAACCCCTCCAGCTCGTGCGAAATGACGGTGCCGCCCGTGGGCGTGGAAATGCTCATCGAAGCCAGCACCTCGCGTGGTGCTAACTTTACGTGGTTATGTGCCCGGTCTGTCCCTGTGTATCCTGAAGTTTTCATCCAGTATATCGAGGGTCAGCCTGGTTATGAACACGACCGGTTGCTAACGCGGGACAGTCTTCAAGTGCATCTTGGTACTGGCTTTGAGCCTACGTGGCGCTTGCAGCCATGGCTGATCATTGCTCTCATCGCATCTATCGGAGGAGTTCTGTTGTGGCGAAGGAGGAGGGCTGCGGCCTAACTCTTCGTCGTTGGTCGACGCACCAGGGGCCTGTTCTTGTTAGGCGGTGAAGCTCGACGTACTCTGCCTGATCTATCGCCGCCACCGGTGCGCGTCAAAACTTGACCGTTAAGCGGCCTCATACGGCTACAGCCTCACCGGACAGTGGCAAGCTACTGGCGCTCAACCCCGACAACCTCTAGATACAATGCAGCTTTTCCTCGACGCGGAGAGTAGGCGAGAACGCGTGAGAGAAATCGTGTCGTCGTTCCAGTCTCAGCTTCGATACAACGAGCGCCAGCAGTTGGAGGCAGAGGACTTTCGCAGCATCATCGCCTCGCTGCGTCCACGCAAGAAACGCGCGGCTCGGTGGGGGCTGATCGCAACGCTAGTCTGCATTGCGGTACTTGGCTTCGGCGTCTTCGCTTGGTTGGTTTGGGACGTTGAAACTGAGCCTTGGCGCTATCTCCAAATAGTTGCTGGTGTTGCTCTTCCGTGGGGGTTTTACACGAAACAGAAGAAGTCTGCCGAGGAGCTTGACGAAGCGGAATGGTTGCTGAACCTGATAGAGGCAGACCAGAACAAACTAGCGGCATAACCCTTGGCATCGGGCGACGCAGATTCTAGCTTATTCTCTCGCGCGGGCGGCGGTGTCTCCGTAGCCCGTCTCATCTTTCTCGTGCTCTGCGCGCCAGAGCCTGATTTGTTCTACGGCACCTCCGCATGAACACCACCGTCTCCGTCAGCAGAGCAATCTGGATAGGCATTTTTAGGGTCACGTGGTCTACTATAGCCGTTCTCGCTGGTGGCCTCGGCGCAGTCGTCGTGTACGGCAGGCAGGCCGACCTAACAGGGTGGCCCGCGCTCGGCGCCGTCGTTCTGCCATTCGTGATCGGCTGGTGTTGGTGGTCCGTGGCTTCGTCGCGCTGGTGGGCGTGGGCGCTCAGTCGAGTAAAAGACAGAGACGAACTCGTCAAGCAAGCCGCCGCGAGCCGTCTTGGGGCGCCGCCGGATCGGCTCTATCGCCCCAGCGCTCCGGCGCCGTAGAACCCTTGGCAGCGGGCGACGCAAAGGCAGGCGGCTTGCCACGCTCGAGCGATGGTACTATCATGAGCACGTTCACTTATCGGCGCGATTTGCGCGCCAGAGCCTGTTTTGTTCTACGGCGGCTCCTACGTCTGCGCTTTGTGACCGAGCAAGACCATATCGACTCAATACGAAAGGCTCTGCCAGAGAATGGCCGCGCTTCCTCGCGCCATATCGGTTTAGCGGACGAGGCGCTGCGCCAATACTCAGACTCGACCCGGCTTTGGTGTTTGCGTGGCGATCTCATCCAGTTAAGCGACGAGGTGGACGACGGGCGCGACTTATCAGACGCACAGCGGAGTTACGAACGCGCGCTCACCATCGACGCCAGTTGCATAGAAGCGCATGAGAGTTTGGGGTACTTCCTCGATGCCGTGATGCTTGACGCCAAGCGAGCACGCCATCACTTCGATCAGGCTGCGAGGTTGTCAGAAGCTGACCCTACGCCGCCGTAGAACCCTTGGCATCGGGCGACGCAGAGGCTAGCGGCTTGCCACATGTGATCGTCGG
>CAXBBB010000025.1:0-11233 GCA_963973615.1 uncultured Rhodothermales bacterium
AAGGTCGAGTCGATTACACCCCCAACACCAACTTCGACACTACCGACAACGTAGTGATCTACTCCCAAGCGGGAGCTGACATCAACAACCTTGTTATTGGTGGAGGTCAACGTGTCGGAATGGGCACATATGAAGGCACGTCAGACCTGGAAACCGTCGCCCGCACGGATGAGCAGTGGCGGCGCCTATCGGACAGCCTCTCGTTCACTCGCCCCGCCCAACTGAGAGGCGGAACGCTGGACGGCGCGATGATTCTGGTCGCCGGAGTGCAGGCTCCGTTCGGAGGCCATGCGCTTCGATTCGTAACCCTCGAACAGGACTCATCCGGCGTCGAAGCGACATACGTTCTCCTGGCTCCCGGCGAGGAGTGCACGTCGGCACCGGCTCCGCAACAGCCCTTCTTCGCGATCAAAGCGCCTCGTATCGACGCGCCAATTCGCTTCACGCGCATCGTCGAAGAGTCGCCCTGCGTGATGAACTAGCCCAACGAGGGTCCTACGATCCGACTCAGTCGAGCCTCAGATCGTCGTCATCATCGTCGAGGTCCAGTTCATCATCGTCGTCAAAGTCGAGATCGTCGTCGTCGAAGTCGAGATCGTCGTCATCGTCGTCGAAGGCATCGTCATCATCGAGATCGTCATCATCGAAATCGAAGTCGTCGTCATCGTCGAGAGCGAACGGCGCGAGGAGCAAGTCGTCTTGGGTGTCAGCGTCGAGCATGAGCGGGGGAGGTGAAACGGAAGGTGGGTGTTTACATCCCCGTCGGGCGTCCGAGTTTCGCAGCGAGTGGAGCAAATCGGACATGAGCCTCCTGCAGGCAGAGCGAATGCGTCCGATTCCAACGAACACGCGACCCCGGTGGGTGTATTATGCCCCGTTCCAATCGCCCTTTTTTCTACGCCTACAATGTCTGAATTCACCGAACGCAGCGCCTATCCGTCTCCCGAAGAGTTCGAGGTGATGCGCCCCGAATACCTCGATATGGAGGATGGCTACTGGCGCGCGCAGATCAACATTCCGCCGTTCAAGGTGTCCGCTGAGAGCGAGACCAAGGCAGGCGCACGCCGCCACGCGCTCTACGAAGCGCAGAAGGAATACCGCCAGTACCACCCGTCGTACCGCCTGGC
This sequence comes from uncultured Rhodothermales bacterium, assembly GCA_963973615.1. Classification (GTDB taxonomy): domain Bacteria; phylum Bacteroidota; class Rhodothermia; order Rhodothermales; family BA12; genus CAXBBB01. The sequence goes on from CAXBBB010000025.1 coordinate 1,128, forward strand.
CAGCCCGTTCCCCGACGAGTTCGAGGATGCCGCAGGCACCAAGTGGACGCGTGTACCCGCCGCACAACGCGCCAAGCTCGGCGACTACACCTTCATCTCTGCTGATGGAGAGGACGAGGACAGTGCCGACATCGAGCAGATGCTCACGTGGGACGTCCGTCCTGCCGGAGAAGAAGCACCCGTAGCGGACGAAGACTGACGCCGCTCCACCTCATTGCAACGCCCGATCTCTCACACGAGGGGTCGGGCGTTTCGCTTTTTTAGCCTGCTACGTCACCGCGCCCGGCGGCAGCACGTCCTCGAAGTAGCCCACGAGGGCGGCGCGGAGCAGCTTCTCCTGGTCGTCGATAGAAAGACTCGGCGGCGTTTCCAGTCGCGCCCAGATGGGTCGACCGTCGGTTTCGACGCCTGCGCGCTCGTACAGACCGGCGTGGGCGAGTACGGCATATGTGCCGTCCATGATCGTCGCTTGCTTGTGCTCCTTCTCCATGCCGGGATTGTAGCCCGATCCGCTCTCCTGCACGCCTGCGAGAAACAGCAGTCCCTCGACACCAACGGAGGTATCGAAGCCGAAGCGCTCGGCCATCCACGCCTGCACCCTCTCCCATTTCCGAGACAACTCAGCGTCCGGGATGGCGAGGAGGGCGTCGGTGAGCGGCGTCGCAAGGTCGGTTTCCATGTGAGCGTAACGCAGACGAACGGATGGTGTGCCACGTGCGAAAAGCGGATTGAGTCCACTCAGGCGTGCGACCTTCATTCGGACTGACAGGTTGCATTGGGCTCATCGGCTTCCTCCTCGCCATGCCCGTTCTCTCCTTCTCGCACGTTCGCACCTCGCGCCTGCTCGCGATTCTGATTCTCGCGCTGGCGAGCGCTCCTGCCGTCGCATGGGCGCACGTCAAGTGGTTCAGCGAGTTCAGTTTCTCCGACCGCCCCCTCACGCTGAGCGAAGCCCTCACGCCGACCGTCTGGGCGCTGCTGATTCTCAGCATGGTCGTCATAGCCGCCCTGGTCTGGGTCGACCGGCGGATCGAGACGGCCGGATGGTTCACACGCCTCGACGAACGGCTGGCGGGCTATCGCGACCGGAGCGGTCTGATTCTGCGCGTCGGCGCGGGCGCGACGTTTCTGCTGGCGTGGCAGAGCGACGCGCTCTTTTTTCCCGAGTTGACGACCGGAGGCGCGTGGGTCGGCTGGTGGCAGTTTGCGCTAGCCATCCTGCTGCTGTTCCACCGTACCGTGCCGATTGCGGGCGGCGGCCTGCTGCTGCTCTACGCCTACGGCATCTGGACGTTTGGCGCACTCCACATGCTCGACTACGTGTTTCTCGCGGGCGTCGGCTTCTACTTCCTCGTATCCGAAGCCAGCCGGAGGCAGGTGCGTGGACTGTACGTGTTGCAGCAGACCCCCCAACTCACGCTCAACCTGCCCGTCGACTTCTTCCTGACGTCGGCGGCGTTCGTAGAGTTCAGCCTGGGCTACCTGCTCATCATCTGCCTGCTGCAACGCCCGCTCGCCCTGGTCATCACGCTGGTGTTTTTCACGACGACGCTAATCTTCGGCAAGACCGAGGTGATTGGCCACACGCTGATCCACGCCGCCCTGATCGTGTTCGTGATCGAGGGACCGGGCCGGTTTTACCGCGCGCCGTACGCGTTTCACAAGCGGTTGGGACTGCGGACCGCGTTCGCCGGCCTCAACGTCGCGCTGCTTTTCGGCCTGCTGATCGTGCCCTACGCGTGGCTGTCGTGGAACGCGTACGAGCGGCACGTGGCGTCGGTCGAGCAACACCTCTACCAAGTGCCCGATGGCGAAACCGCACCGACGATCGTGCTCGACGTGCAGCCCGATCCGCACGGCGGCTACCTCGTCCGCGTCGACGCGCAGGGCTTTCGGTTCAGCGACGCAGCGCCGATGGGCGATCACGCGATGCACGGCGAGTCGATGAACGATGCGGCACCGATGGTCATGGGCGAAGGGCACGCGCACCTCTACGTCGACGGTAAGAAGGTCGGGCGGATGTACGCGCCGGTCCACCACCTGAACCTGCCCCGAGGCACGCACCGAGTCGCCGTCGCCCTCTCGACGCCCGATCACCGGATGTATGCGCAGGGCGGAGAAGTCATCGTTGCGGAGCAGACCGTCGATGTGCCGTAGATCGGCCAGCGATGCCACAAAGTCGTTACGCACGCGTAGCAGAGGAGACTCCACACCTCCTCGACCTCCATGGCTCAGTCCAACCCCAACCTCCGCAACGGCATCCAGATCGGCCTCGCTGTCGCGTTCTTCCTCATTCTGATCAGCAGCGGCGGTTGCATGACCACGTCTATTGGGTCGGGCGAACTGGGCGTCCGCTTCAACCCGCTGGGTAGCGGCACGGACGTGACGAGAGTCTACGGCGAAGGGTTGAACCTGCATGCGCCGTGGGTCGAAGTCATTCAGTACGACGTGCGCGTGCAAGAGCAACTCGAACAGCTCGACGCGCTCTCGTCCAACGGACTCACCATCGGCATGGACATCTCGATCCGCTGGCGCCCCGACGCCGACAGCCTGCCCAACCTGCACCAGACCTACGGGACGGACTACGCCGAGAAGCTGGTGCTGCCCGAACTCCGCAGCGCCGTCCGCGAGGTCGTCGGTCGGTATACGCCCGAAGAACTCTACTCGACGCGCCGCAACGAACTCCAGACCAACGTGCTCGAACGCGTCGCCGGAGCCGTCGAAAGCCGCTACGTCGACGTCGAAGCCGTCCTGATCCGCGACGTGCGTCTGCCGCAGCAGATCCGCAGCGCCATCGAGAACAAGCTCGAAGAAGAGCAGCGCGTCGAGCAAGCGCGGCTGTCGATCCAACGTGCCGAGCAGGAGGCCAATCGCAAACGCGTCGAAGCCCAGGGCGACGCCGACCGAGCCCGCATCATCGCCGAGAGCCTGTCGCCCAACTTCCTCAAGTTTCAGGGTATCCAGGCCACACTCGAACTCGCCAAATCGCCCAACGCCAAAACCGTCGTCATCGGCGCGGGCGGCGACGGCCTGCCGGTCATCTTGGGCGATCAGTAAGAACGCCTAACACAACCTCTCGTCGTTGCGGGGAGCGAAGCAACGCGGCAATCTCGGGATTCAGCACTCTGTAGATCGAGATTGCTTCGCTGCGCTCGCAATGACTAGATGGGTGGCAGTGCGTACAACTTGGACGATCAGTAGCCCGCGTTACGCCGCGCGTCGTTCCGGATCACCTGCTGGCGGAGGGGCGATGGCGGCGTGGAGCAGGCTGAGCAGCACGTCTGCTTTGCGCGCGCTCAGGCGACCGGACGTGTGGGCGAGCCGGACGGTTTCTGCGCCCAGCGCGCAGTAGGTCGGCAACGCGTGCGGCGCCGACGCCGCGATCACCGCCAGGTGCTGCTCGACCGTCGCCGCGTCGCCACGGACGATGGGACCGGTGAGCGCTCGCGCGGGGGGCTGATCGTTCAGGTTGGCGAGCGTCCCCCGCAGCAGCGGGCCGATGACCACGCTGGGCTGTTCGACTCCTGCCTCACGCAGCAACTCCTGCGCAAGCGCCGCCAGGGTGACCGCAAAATTGCTCGCCACGCTCATCGCCGCGTGATAAACGGCTTTGCGGTTTGGGTCGATGACGACGGGTACCATCCCCAGCCGCTCGGCCAGCCTGCGCCCCGACGCAATCGCCGCCGCGCTTCCGTCCAACCCTGCCGCCGCGCCGATCAGAGTTGCAGGATCCGAGTCGCGCGCCAACGCCTGAGCCGGATGAAACGCGAGCGGCGTCATCCCGGCCAGCCGCAGCGACACCAGAACTCCTGACGACAAAGAACCCGACGTGTGGACGGCCAATCCGCCGCCTGGAGAATGAGCCGCCGCAGCCCGAGCGACTTCGCTCAACGCGTGATCAGGAACACAGAACACGACCGCGTCGGCTCCGGCCTGCATCGCCCCGGCCAGGTCCGTCGCCTCGGCTTCGACCCGATCGGCCAATCGCTGCGCCGACGCCATCGACCGGCTCGCTACGGCCACGACTGGCAATCCGACGTCGACGCATCGACGCGCCAGAACGGTAGCGGCGGACCCGGCGCCCACGAACGCGAGCGACGCCACAGTGAGAGGGGAGGCGGCATCTTCCATTGCTAATCGACTCGTCAAACGGACCCCGAACGTACGAACGGAACGCAGGCCGAAAGGCAACCACCACGAGAGCAACGCTTCTGCATCGGGTGCGCACCTGCTTGGCTATTGATTGCGCGCCTCTGCCTGCCCGATGGACACTGACTTTCGCTCTTGGGCGCCATGTTCAGACAGCAACTCTCTCAGACGTGACGCTCAAGTAGCACGCTCCTCACGCGACCTGGCAGACTAACGTGTATGTTATCTATCGAGTAAATGCTAAGGAATCATGCTGCGCCCCCTCCTCTTCCTTGCCGTGGCAGGCATCGTCGCGTGCGACAGTGCGGACCCTGGTTTACTTATCGAGGCTACCACTTCTCCAGTCGAAGTGCGGCTCATAGCTGGAGGTGCCCCGGCCGAAGTCAACCTGTTTCTTGCGTTTACAAAGCACAGCGCTACGCAGCCCACATTCCGAGTCACCTCCTCCGCTCCTGAGATTCGCACCGAGGTGCGCGCCGGATACATCTTGGCAATCTGGGCAGAAGGAGAAGTTGTAGATGAGGTGCGTGTAGTGGCAGAAGTGGAAGGCCAAACTGCCGAACTCCGCGTGCCAGTCCGCGCTGCGACGGCATTGTGCGCCGATCCGCCTTCAGGGACAACCGACTACTTCGCCTTGCCCGATGGCGACATCACCTTCGACCTAAGCCGAACGCTGCGAGGCGGTGTGTATCCGGCAGGGCACAACAACGAGGACTTGGTGGGGCGCGTCGTCTGGTCCGTCTCCTCGAGTTGCCGCCTGGGCGTACGGTCAATGACAATCACCGAGACCGTCGATGCAGTCGAGAGCAGTTCGTATCTCCAGGTGTATCAGGGGGACACACTCCAGTATCGTACAACTGGACCAACGTCCATTTCTACTTCGCAAACGATGACGATTGAATTGGGAGAACGCATTCCATCCCAGATCGGAGAGTTCTGGTCATTAAATAGAGTAACCGCATCTCCTTCCCCCCTCACCCCAGAGCGCTTCCGTCCTGATTCCGGCGAGAGAGTGGTGATCAAAGAGCAACTCCAGGCAGGCAGAGTTGTCGACGAGAACTACCAGATTACGCTTCGTCGCCAAGGAGCCCCAGAGGCCTTCCGGCGAGAGCTGTCGTTTGGTGTCATTGGTACCAGTGCTCCTCAGACGACAACCACGACGTTGACCCGAGTGAAGTAAGCGGCAAAGGCTTCCGCCCTATGGAACGTCGCACCTGTGTGATGGGCGGTAAACAGCGACGAGATGCCTTGGAGCCAATAGGCACCGCGTTTGCCTGAGAGATTGGACACCCCCATCTAGCCCCTCGGCTCCGTGTCCATGAAGCAGCTTTCCCAGAACGAAATCGACCTGCTGCTTGACGTACGCAGCCAGATGGACGACGGGCCGGGCGGCTACGACCTCGAAGCGCTCGAAGGGCTGATGCAGCGCGAGAACGAGCGCCGCGTCCTGCCCTACAACTTCAAGCGCCCGCGCCTGTTTTCGCAGGATCAGATGCGCGTGCTCACGTACGTCCACGAGTCGTTCGCCCGCGATTTCTCGGTCTTCCTCTCGGCGCAGCTACGCACCATCGTCGACATCGGGCTGACGGCTGTCGACCAGGTGATGTACTCCGAGTACGTGATGTCGAGCGCGCCCCCGGCGGCCATCTACGTCGCCGAGGAGACGAATCTGAATCACAAGATCGTATTCGAGTTCGACCCCCGACTCGTCGTGTTCACGATCGAGAAGCTGTTCGGCGGGCAGGGGACGTTTCTCAAAAAGGCGCGCGAAGTCAGCCAGATCGAGCGGCGCATCATGAGCAAGGTGATGCAGCGCTGCTTTACCGAATTAGAGAAAGCGTGGAGACAGGCGCAAGAGGTCAAGTTTCGCGAGATCGCGTTCGAGACCAACGCCGAGTTCGTCCAGATCATCCCCGCCGTCGAACCCGCCCTCGTCTGCACGTTCGAAGTGACCGTCTACGAGCACAAGTCCTACCTCAACCTGTGCTACCCCTATCTGCTGCTCGAAAAGATGCTCGGTCGCGCGGGCTTGAAGCAGTGGATCAGCGGCGATTCGGCTCCCGTCTCGCCCGAACACCGCAAGCGCTACGAGGACGAACTGCGCAAGGTCGCCGTCGAGTTGCGCGCCGTCTTGGGCAGAGCTATGGTCTCGCTTCACGACGTGAGCGACCTGCAACCCGGCGACGTGATCCCACTGGGACGCGCCGTCGACGACCCCATCCAGGTGTTCGCAGGCGAGGGCCGCAAGTTCACCGCCCAACCCGGACGCAGCGGCAAGCGCCACGCCTTGCGCCTCGTCGACGTAACGCCCCCACCCCCTCAGTTTACCGACTCCAACGACTAGATGAGCGCCACCCAGACTTCCCTAGACGCCGTCAAAGGCGTCCTAGCGACCCTCTTAAGCAGCGGCACCCTCTCTGCCGAGCCGCCTGTTGAACAGGCGACGCACCAGAGCCTGCTCGACACGTCGGGCGACATGCTCACGTTTCAGGCCGTCACGCCCCAACTCAGCGTCGGCTTGTGGCTGGATGCGGGCTGGCTGTCGGCGTGCAGTCAGGCCATGCTCGGAATGCCGATGGAAGTCGGCGAGGAAGGTGCGGATGACCTGATGCGCGAGGTCCTCGCTCAGGTCTACGGCGCCGTCCAATCGGCCAACGCCGAACTCAAGCTGCCCGAGTTGCGCTTCGACGTGGTGACCGATCCCCGCGACGTACACCTGCCCGAGACGACGCATCTGACGCGTTTTTCGATGACGATGGGTGACGAAACACTCACCGGCCTTCTCCTCATCGACGCGCCCACGGCGAAACAACTGCAGCAGAAGAAGTCCGGCCCCGCGGCATCGCCCGTCGAAGTGGCCCGTCCCGACTTCCCCGACGTCGGCGGCGACAGCTTCGACGCGAGCGCAACGGTCGGCGCCAACTTCAACATGCTGGTCGACGTCGACCTCGAAGTCATCGTCGAACTGGGCCGCCGCAAACTCCCCCTCGCCGACGTGCTCCGCCTCACGACCGGAAGCGTGATCGAGTTGGACAAGCTGATGGGCGAGCCGCTCGATATTTACGCCAACGGCAAGCTCATCGCCGAGGGCGAAGCGGTTGTGATCGACGAACAGTTCGGCGTTCGCGTCACCAGCATCGTCAACAAGCGCCGCCGCGACAAGGTGTTTATCTGACCGCCTGCGCTCGTCTCTCGCGCACGGCTGCGGCTTCCGAAAACAGGAGAGCCGCCCGGCCACCACGCAGCCCGGAGCACCGCCGAGCAAGCGACCACCTCGACGGCACGAGCACAGCAGCACATCACGGCCCGGCCTCCTCAGGAGGTCGGGCCTTTTTCGTGTGCCGCCCGCCGACCGGCTCGCAGGCGTCGCCGCTACCGGCGCCGGGGAGTCGCGGTCTGACCGGGCCGGTGCACCCCTCGCGTGTCCTGCAAAAAGATTCGTCTTACCCATTGTATCCCAGTCACATAGCGCCCTACCCTTTGCTCTGTTTTTCCGCCAGCCGACCTCTCCCATGCGCACTCTCCTCTGCCTCCTCCTGCTGCTCGGCCTCCTTGCCAGCACCGCCCACGCGCAGACCGCCGCTCTCGAAGCCAAAGACGCCTCGAACGCGCCCCTGCTCACGCTCGACACCAGCGCCGGACTCGTCGTGCGCGGCGCGGCCGACGTGGGCACCATCCCGGCGACGGGCGCAGGCGCGCGGATGATGTGGTTTCCCGGCCGCTACGCCTTCCGCGCGGGCCGCGTCACCGGATCGGGCAGCGCGTTCTGGGACGCGGCCAGCATCGGCTACGGCTCGGCCGCTTTCGGCGAGAACACGACGGCCAGCGGAAGCCAGTCGTTCGCGGCTGGTCTGAATGCGACGGCTACGGGCGCTTACTCCATCGCGATGGGCAACGGTGCGAGCGCCAGCCACAACGGCTTCCTCAGCTTCAGCGGCACAGCGAACGGAGCCGTCGCGATCGGCAGCGAGGCGCAGGCGACGAACGACGAAGCGCTCGCGCTCGGACTCAATGCCATCGCGAATGGCTGGGGCTCGGTCACCATCGGACCGAGCCTCGCCAGAGGCGATTTCGCCGTCGCAATCGGGCTGCAGAACCGCGCGAGCGGCCACTTCTCCGTCGCCATCGGCAAGAATGCCCGAGCGAGCCGTCAGGGCTCCATCGTGCTCGGCGACGGCTGCGCGGGCTTCTCGTCGGACTCGGTCTATGCCAAAGCCAACAACCAATTCGTGGCGCGCGGCTGCGGCGGCATCGTGTTCTACACCAGCCAGCAGCTGACCTCGGGCGTCCAGGTGGCACCTGGCGGCAGTTCGTGGTCGAGCCTGTCGGACCGCAACACCAAGGAGAACGTCGAGGTCGTGAGCGTGGACGAGGTGCTCGGCCTGCTGCGCGGCGTGCCGGTGACGACGTGGAACTACATCGCGCAGGACGACTCGGTCCGCCACATGGGTCCGATGGCGCAGGACTTCTGGGCCGCCTTCGGGCTGGGCGAGGACAGCCTGCGCATCAACACTGTCGACATCGACGGCGTGATGCTCGCCGGCGTGCAGGCGCTCGACGGGCGGACGACCGAGTTGGCGGCGCGCATCGCGGCGCTCGAAGCTCAGAATGCCGCGCTCACTGCCGAAAACGCAGGCCTGCGCGCAGAGGCCGGCACCATCCGGGCCGAGTTGACCGCGCTGCGCACCCAGCGCCTCACGGCCGACGAGCGTCTCACACGTCTCGAAGCAGCCGTCTCCGCACTCTCGGCTCCGGCATCTGCCGCGAGCACGCCTGCCCCCACGACAGAGCGCCCGTAGCGCCCCCTCTGACCTCGACTCAGTCGCCCACCTTTTCCGACATCCCCATGCTCCGCCTTCGTTTCGCGCTCGCCTTCGCGCTCGTCGCCTCCGCTTCTACCGTCCACGCTCAGACCCCCGACTCCCTCCTCGTCGTCCGAAAGGCGGACGGCGACGAGCGGCTGCGCCTCGACGTGTTCGGCGGCCTCGTCGTCGGTGGGACCTACGACGGCGGCTCCTTAACGGGCGGTATCCCCGCCCAGGGCGAGGGCACGCGCCTGATGTGGTACCCCGGCAAAGCCGCCTTCCGCGCCGGCCGCGTTGCGGGTGGACAGTTCCTGTACAATAATGACGGCCCCGATGTTACCACCACGTCTGGGACGGCGTGGGACGACGCAAACGTCGGCCTGTACTCCGTCGCGCTGGGCAACTCGTCGCGCGCGAGCGGCGACAACTCGTTCGCGGTCGGCTTCGGCAGCGTGGCCTCCGGCACGTCGGCGGTCGCCATCGGCGAGGGCAACACCGCGTCGGGCGCCGCGTCGGTTGCGCTCGGCTACCACGCGCACACCAATGCGCGGCAGGGGTCGTTCGTCTTCGCCGACCGCTCGACGCAAGATCCGATGCGCGCCGGCGTCAACCACTCGGCCAACTGGCGCGTCTCGGGCGGTTTTCGCGTCTTTACGTCGACCAACCTCAGCACGGGCGTCACGATCCAATCGGGGGCGAGCCTGAGCAACTGGGGCCAGTCGGGCGCGGTCATCTCGACGAGTACGGGCGCGCTGCTCACCACGTCGGGCGTGTGGCAGAACGCCTCGGACGTTCACCGCAAGCACCTCTTCGAAGAGGTCTCGGGTGAGGACGTGCTGACCCGGCTGCGCACGCTTCCCATCACGAGCTGGAGCTACCGCACGGACGAGCCGGCGGTGCGCCACATCGGGCCGATGGCGCAGGACTTTTATGCGACGTTCGGCCTGGGCCAGGACAGCCTGAGCATCGGCACGGTCGACGCCGACGGTGTGGCGCTGGCGGGCGTGCAGGCGCTCGCCGAGCGGACGGACGCGCAGGCCGCACGGATCGCAGCGCTGGAAGCCGAGAACGAGGCGCTGCGGGCGCTGCTGGCCAGGCGCGACGAGCGGGTGGCGTCGCTCGAAGCCGAGGTGTCCGCGCAGCGCGAGCAGC
>CAXBBB010000026.1:0-10988 GCA_963973615.1 uncultured Rhodothermales bacterium
GAGCAAGCTCGTGCGCATGTCGCCCGACGAGCTGTACCGCTTCGCGATGACGGGCAAGTCGCTGCTGCCCGTTCACCTCGACCCGGTCCCCAACCTGCTGTTCACGCGCGACGTGGCCGCGACCGTCGGCGAGCACATGCTCCTGAGCCACCCGGCCACCGGAGCGCGCAGTAGGGAGAGTGTCATCATGCGCACCGTCGTCAACCACCACCCAGCCTTCGCCGACGTGCGCGAAAAGCTGATCGAACTACCCCAGGGTGTCACGTTCGAGGGCGGCGACCTGATCATGGCAGGCGAACGAACGGTTCTGATCGGACATAGCGAGCGCACTTCGTTTTCCGGCGTCATGGCGATTGCCGAAGCGCTGTTCGAGCGCGACGCCGTCGACCACGTCGTCATGGTCGACCTGCCGAAGAAGCGCTACTGCATGCACCTCGACACGGTTTTCAACTTCATCAGCGACGACGAGTGCATCGCGTTTCCGCCGTTCTTCGATGGCAGCCGACCGGGCAACGTCGTCCACTTCAGCCGCTCGGACAGCAAGGGGCGCTTCTACTCGGAACTCACGACGGGCCTCAAGGAGAAGCTGGAAGAGCTACTCGAACGCGAGCTGACGTTCCTCTCGTGCGGCGGAAACGACCCCGTCAACCAGCGCCGCGAGCAGTGGACCGATGGCGCCAACTTCTTCGCCCTGGCGCCGGGCGTCGTGATGGGCTACGAGCGCAACCACAACACGTACGAGCAGCTCCAGCGCGCAGGCTACCGCGTCGTGACTGCCGAGGGCTTCCTCCACTACCACGCCGAGAGCACATTCGCGCGCGGTGAGAAGATCGCCGTCAAAATGGGCGGAATGGAGCTGTCGCGTGGTCGCGGCGGCCCCCGCTGTATGACGCTTCCGCTTGCGCGTTCGGCGAACTGATCGACATACATGAAGCGCAAAAACGCGCATTTACGTTTGTGAAACGAGTGTGCAGACCATACTCGTTCGCGGGACCTTCGCGGTCAACCGAGGTTGATGACGCACCTCCGCCCTTTGTCCATTGGAGGCTTCGCAATGGCTACCAAAAAGCCCGCACCGCAGCCCAAAAGCTCGTCAGCTAAAGGCTCCCCGCAACCCGTCAAGCCACAGAACAAACAGGGAGCGAAAGGCAAATAAGCCTCACGCGTCCTGGCTCCTAAGCCTGACAAAAGGCGAAGCGGACGGTGTCTGCTTCGCCTTTTTCGTTGTCCGCGCGGATCGGTGAATCGACACATCCAACGCTCGGATAGGCTTGCTTGCGGATCGGATCGCCTGCATATTTAACGCACACCGACCCCACTTCCGATGCGCCGACTACTTCTCGTGTTACCGCTGCTCCTGCTGGCGTGCGACTCCAACGACACACCGACGTTTATCGAGCCGACCGACCTGTCGACGTTCTCGACCGAGTTAGAGCCGCTGATCGGCTCGTGGCGTTTGGTCAAGTCGATTTCGTTCGGGTTTGAGCCGCAGCGCGTTGCGGCTGGCGACGACTTGCCCCGGCAGACGGTGACATTTTTCGCCGACAGCACCGGCTTCCGGGAGTATGCCGACGGCACTCGCTACCCCGTCACCTTCAACCCCGGCATGTGTGGCTTCGCAGGCTGCGACCCGAACAGCCTGGATACCGGACGCTATCCCTTCGGCACCAAAGGCGACCGTCTGATCGTCTTCCAGGGACATGTGGATGGCCCAGAAGAGCATTACGAACGCATCCGGTAGACGTGCGCCGAGGGCGGTTGATGCTACTTTACGTCGGTCAACCTCTATTGCCATGCGCCTGCTACTCCTCGCTCTCCTGATCGCCCCGACCGCCCTCGCCCAACCGCTCGACTACCCTGAAACGCCGCGCGGAAGTGTGACGGACGACTACTTCGGCACGACCGTCGCCGACCCGTATCGCTGGATGGAGACGATGGACGACGCCGAGGTGATGGCGTGGGTCGACGCGCAGAACGACCTCTCGCGTCCGTTTCTCGAAGCGCTGCCGTCACGCGCGGCGCTAGTCGAGCGGCTGGACGACTTGTGGACGATCGAGAGCTACGGGATGCCGCGCGAGGAAGGCGGGCGCTACTTCTACACCTACACCGACGGCACGCAGGATCAGAGCGTGCTCTACGTTTCGGACGACCTCGATAGCGAAGGCCGCGTCTTGCTCGACCCCAACACGCTGTCCGACGACGCGACGATCTCGCTCTCGGGCTGGTCGCCTTCGCCCGACGGCAAGCTGCTCGCCTACGGCCTTTCGGACGGCGGAACGGACTGGCGCTCGTGGCACCTGCTCGACGTGGCGACGGGCGAGAAGATGGCCGACGTGATCGAAGGCATCAAGTTCAGCGGCATCTCGTGGTTGCCGGACGGATCGGGTTTCTACTACAGCCGCTACCCGCTCGCCGCTCCCGGATCCGAACGCCCGTACGACGACCAGATGCAGCCTATCGTCTATCTCCACATCATCGGCGAGCCGCAGGCCAGCGACAAGGAAGTCTTCCGCGTTACCGACCACCCGACGCGCACGCCCTACGCCTCACAGACCGAAGACGGACGCTATCTCGTACTCAACCTGTTCGACGGCTACTTCGCCAACGGCGTCTACGTCCAGGACCTGACGACGGACAGCGAGCCGCGCCGCCTGCTCGACGCCTGGGACGCGCGCTACACGTTTTTGGGCAACGATGGCACGACATTCTTCTTCCAGACCACGCTCGACGCTCCCAACGGTAAGGTCATCGCCATCGACCTCGATAGCCCCGAGCGCGACAACTGGCGCGAAATCATCCCCGAAGCCAATCAGTCGCTCCAGGGCGTGTCGCTGACGGGCGGCCACCTGATCACCAACTACCTGCGCGACGTACAAACGCGCATCCGCATCCACGACCTCGACGGCGATCTGGTGCGCGAAGTCCTGCTGCCCGGCGTCGGATCGGCTGGCGGCTTCGGCGGCGACGCGGACCAGACCGAGACGTTTTACTCGTTCTCGTCGTTCACCACGCCCGGCGCGATTTATCGCTACGACCTCGCGACCGGCGAGTCGACGTTGTGGAAGCAGGCGCAAGCGAGCGGCATCGACCCGGACGACTATAGCGTCGATCAGGTGTTCTACACCAGCAAAGACGGCACGCGCATTCCGATGTTCGTCGTCGGCAGAGAGGGAATGGAGCGCTCAGGCGATACTCCGACGCTGCTCTACGGCTACGGCGGCTTCAACGTGTCGCTCACCCCCGGTTATAGCGCGTCGCGGATGGCGTGGCTCGAACGCGGTGGGCTGCTCGCGATTCCCAACATTCGAGGCGGCGGCGAATACGGCGAGGCATGGCACCGAGCGGGCACGAAGCTCCAGAAGCAAAACGTGTTCGACGACTTTATCGCCGCCGCCGAATACCTGATCGACAACGACTACACTAATTCGGACAAACTCGCTATCCAGGGCGGATCGAACGGAGGACTGCTCGTCGGCGCCGTCATGCTTCAGCGCCCCGACCTGTTCGCCGCCGCACTTCCGGCCGTCGGCGTGCTCGACATGCTGCGCTACCACACCGCCAGCGCCAACGCGCGCCAGTGGTCGAGCGATTATGGGCTGAGCGAGAACGAAGACGAGTTCGCCGCCCAACTCGCCTACTCACCCGTCCACAACACGCAGCCCGGCACCTGTTACCCCGCTACTCTGATCACAACCGCTATGCTCGACGACCGCGTATCGGCGTGGCACTCGTTCAAGTTCGCTGCCGCAATGCAGCACGCTCAATCGTCCGACTGTGCTAACCCGGTCCTGCTCCGCGTCGAAACGCGACAGGGACACGGCGCCGGAACGCCCCGCTGGATGCGTATCGACCAGACCGCCGACATCTGGGCCTTCGTGATGCACGCGCTGGGCATGGACAGTTGACGTGCCAGATCGCATCTTCGGACATATCCCTGGCTATCCGCCCGGCTCGACGTTTGAGAACAGAAAAGACGTGTCGGCGGCAGGCGTTCATCGCCCGCTTCAGGCAGGAATCTCTGGCTCCCAGCACGAAGGCGCCGACTCGATTGTGCTCTCGGGCGGTTACGAAGATGACCGGGACAACGGCGATGTGATCCTATACACCGGGCAAGGTGGGCGCGATGCGGCGACTGGCGAACAAGTCCGGCCACAAATGCTCAATCGGGGCAACCTAGCCCTCGCTAGGAGTTGCCAAGATGGACTTCCTGTGCGCGTCATCCGCGGCGGAAGGCATGCGTCGCGCCACGCCCCAGACGATGGTAGCTACCGTTACGATGGCCTGTTTCGAGTCACGGACTTTTGGCAAGAAAAGGGGCAATCAGGCCACTACGTCTGGCGGTTCCGCCTGGAGCAGATCAACGAGGCTGGCAACGGTAGGCAGGCCGATCAGATCGCTGAGGAGAACGTTGATTACACCACAGCATCACGCGTCGAGACGACGATTCAGCGGATCGTTCGCGACACCGCGCAGGCTCGCGCGATCAAGCGACTCTACGACTACTCGTGCCAAGTGTGCGGAGCGCGGCTCAAAGGCTTAGCTGGCCCTTACGCCGAGGCAGCTCATATTCGTCCGCTAGGCTCGCCGCATCATGGCCCCGATACGCTCGACAATCTGCTCTGCCTGTGCCCAAACCACCACGTCCTGCTCGATTTCGGAGGCTTTGCCATTGCCGACGACCTATCTCTGATCGGGATGCCTGGTGTTCTCACCCTACGACAAGGACATCACCCTGCGCCGGAGCATATCCAGCATCATCGCGAGCGCATTTTTGGCGCTGCAGGCGGCTGGGCAAGTCCGAGATGAGGTTTCAGAACGAGAAAGGCCCAACCTGCCAGTGTGCAGATTGGGCCTTTTGTCTGGAAGAGTCGCTTACTGAACTCGGCGCAGTTTGACTTCGCGGCGCAACTCGACAGATTCACCATCGGGCAGCGTCACCGTCTCAACGCGCTCCTGCGACAGCGACGGAAGTGCGAAGTCTTCCTCTTGCGTAGGGTTGACAGCATTCCATCCATCTTCGGATGCGCGGTACCCGTCGTCGGCGCGGCGGCTCAAGTCGTAGTTCGAGCGATTGCCGTTGGAGCGCACGTCGTACGACTGATCGAAGTAGCGGTTGTCGTTGCCGTTCGAGCCGTAGTAGAACCCTTCGTCGTATCCATAGTCGTCGTAGCGGTCACGGTCGTACGGGTAGGCGCTGACCGAGTAGTCGCCGTAGTCGAGGAGCCACGACGGATCGTCGGGCAGGAGCGAGACGGGTATCAGGCGGTTGTAGCGACCGCGTCCGAGCAGGCGGCTGTCGCGCGACTCGCGCACCTTTCCCCGGCGCAGATCGACGCGGCCTACGCGCACGCCGTCGCGTCCGTAGTAGGCGTCGTGCCAAGCGCCGCGCCCGCTGGTGACGACCAGTTCGAAACCGGTCCGGCGCGTGCCGACGAGCATGACGTCGCGGTCGACACGGACATCGCCTCTACGCGAGACGGTCGCGCGCATCCGGCTCAGGGAGTTGGGAATGCGGTTGACGCGGCCCAGGTAGCGGCCGTTTTCGTAGATCTGAAACGACTCGATGTCGAGTTCGATCTCGGATCGGTTTCGACTGGCATTGACAACGCGCTGACGGTACTCGGCGACGAGTTCGAGACGTGTTTCGCGTCCGCGTCCGTCTGGGACGTAGGCGGTCTGCTCGTACACGTAGCGCGGACTCCATCCACTCGAATGGCGACGCTCCCACGGCCACGCTCTATCCAGGTAGAATACGGGCTGCGGACGATAGTAGTGCACCTCGGGATACACCGGTGCGTGCAAGATCGGTCCACTCGTAACGTGCCCTCGCACTGGCGGCACGTACACGACGCGTCCGGGACGATCTCGATTGCTGCCACTCCCCGTGCGATCACGCGCCCCGTCATACCGCGGCGTTTGCTCATTGCGACGCACCCAATCGCTCTGCGAAACGGGGTCGGGAGTCCGACGCACCGTGGTGCCCGTCGGCTGACCGTCGCGCGTTGCTCCGGGCGACGTACGCGTGCGGCTCGTAGAGCGCGCCGTCGAATCCGAATCGCCAGAGCGTCCAGGTGACGAACGCGTGCGACTACTTGACTCGGTCGACCCTCGCGACGTGCGCGAGGATGGAGTTTGCTCCGTACGCGTCGGCGTGCTACGCTCGGCGCGGCGCGGTGTGCTTTGCGTAGGCGTCGTGCGCTGCGAGGGAGTCCGCTCCGTGCGAGACGGCGTGCGCTCCGTCCGAGCGGGGGTGCTGCGTTTGGTGCGCTCCGGTGCCGAACGCGTAGGCGTCGTGCGTTCGGTGCGAGGTGCGGGCGTTGCAGGTTCTGCCTTCTGCTCCGGCTCGGCCGGTTTTGCAGGCGTCGATTCCGTTGGTGCCGGGCGCCCGGTCGTGCGTCCGCGCTGAGCATCTGCGGTGGCGGCGAAGGCGAGCAGCAGGCCCAATACGAGGGCAATGCGCAGAGCGAGCCAGTGGTAGCGGTACGACATGACAGCAAGGGGTTTGGTTAACGGAAACGATGACTCGTTCTCCGTGCCACTTCCATTCCGACGCACTCTCTGGCCTTCAGCGCCCATTCACATCGCGTCACCGTCTACCACGCGCGACACTCGATGCCCCGCTCGACGGACATGTCTATCCCGGCACGCCCCACGTCATCAGTCCGCCCAGGTGACTGCCCCACGCGACAATGCCCGCCGCTGCCCCGCACGCCAGCGCCGCGCCGATTCGTCCGCCGATCCCTACCCGTTCGTTCGCCCGAGCTCGCCACAGAATGACGGCCAGCCACGCGACCGACACCAGCCCAAACGCCACCGTCCACTTTGCGAGCAGTTCGTGTCGGGCGACCAGTTCCTCGATGATAGGTGCCCCCTCGCGCGCCCACCGGATCGCCTCGCCGGTTTTGAACGCAGCGATCGCGCCAATGGAACCGAGAACACTCATCACCAGCGCCAACCGCCCCCAAAACACGTCCGGGCGTACCAGCCAAACTACCGACGCTACGCTCGACGCAAGCAGGAACGCAATCGGGAAGTGGATGGCTATCGGGTGCCAGTAGGGAATCGTGTAGTCCACGCGCACGCAGGTCAAGAAGAGGGAAAGGCGTAACTTAGCGTTCCTCTTTTCGTCTCTCGCTTCATGCGCTTTTTCTCTACACTCGTCGCGTCAACGTTGGGCACGCTCGTCGCTCTGGGCGTGATTTTCTTCGTGATGTTCCTATTCGTCATCGCCATCATCTCAACGGCGGGCAGCGGCGGCGATGCGGCTCCACGCGTAGCATCCGGATCGGTCGTCGAGTTGGAACTGGGCGGCGGGCTGCCTGAAGTGACGGCTGAGCCGGACGGATTGGCGCTGGCACTGGGCGAGAGCAAAGACCTCGACTTGCTAACCGTCCGCCGTGCCCTCAAGATGGCGGCTGCCGACGAGCGCGTCGACGTCCTGTGGCTGCGCATCAACCCGATGTCGGCGCCGTGGGCCACGCTCGAAGAGGTCCGCGACGCGCTAGTGGCGTACAAGGCGACAGGCAAGACGATCTATGCCACGAGCGAAGGCCCCTACCTCGACGAATCGGGCTACTTCCTCGCCTCCGTCGCCGATAGCGTGTTTGCCGCGCCGCTGACCTTCTTCGAGTTCAACGGCTTCCAGATCACGCCGACGTTCTACAAAGGCATGCTCGACCGCTTGGATGTCGAAGTCGACGTCATCCGTGCGGGTACGTTCAAAGCCGCCGTCGAGCCCTTTACGCGCACCGACCTATCGCCCGAAAACCGCGAGCAGTTGTCCGCCCTACTCGACGCACAGTACGACATCTTCTCGCAAGCCGTCGCCGATGGACGCGGCATGACGGTCGACCAGGTCAAGGCGCTGATGGAGGAAGAAGGTATCATCACGTCCGAAGCTGCGCTCGAAGCCGGACTGCTCGACGGACTGGTCTTCCACGACCAGATCGAAGCCGTCTTACGCACGCGATTGGGACTCGAAGACGACGCCGACTACGACGTACTCAGTGCGCTCGACTATGCCGCGACCGACGCCGAAGACGCCGGGCTGACGGTAGGCGACAGCGAAGAGGGCGAGATTGCTGTCGTGTACGCTGTCGGCACCATCATCGACGGTGAGGGAGAACTGGGATCGGGCACGATCGGCGACGAAACCTTCCGCGAGGCGATGACGCGCGCCCGGGAGAGCGAACGTGTCAAAGCCGTCGTGCTGCGCATCAACTCACCGGGCGGATCTGCGTCGGCGAGCGAGAAGATGCGACGCCAGGTGATCTTGACGCGCGCCGAAAAGCCCGTCATCGTCTCGATGGGCGATTATGCGGCGTCAGGCGGATACTGGATCGCCAGCGGCGCCGACACACTGATCGCCGATCCGCTGACGATTACCGGCTCCATCGGCGTGTTCAGCCTGCAATTCGTCATCGGCGACGCGCTGACCGAGAATCTGGGCCTGACGTTCGGCGAAGTCCAGACCGGCCCCTTCGCCGACATGGTTTCCATCCTCGAACCCCTCGGCCCAGCCGAGCGCGCTCGCTTCCAGACCAGCATCGACAACACCTACCAGGCGTTCTTGCAGCGCGTGACCGAAACCACCAACCTGACCATGTCGCAAGTCGACTCGGTCGCTCAAGGTCGCGTGTGGACCGGCACGCAAGCGCTCGAACTCGGCCTGATCGACGGACTAGGAACGCTCGGCGACGCCCTCGACATGGCCGCGCGCCAAGCGGGATTCGGCGCCAACGATCTGTACCGCGTTCGCCTGCTCCCCCAGCCGCAAACCCTCGCCGATCGCCTGGCCGAGCAATTCGGCGGCGTGTTCTCAGGCAAGACCTCCAAAGCATCTACCGCCCTCCTCCCTGCTCCCGCGCGCGAGGCGATGTCCCGGCTCGAATACCTGTTCGAGACCAACGGCCAAGTCAAAGCGCTGATGCCTATGGAGTTCACCATCCGATGAAAGGAGCAATCGTACTCCTGCTTGGGCTAGCGCTGACGCCTTGCTCTCTCGCTCAACGCGCAATCGGGGAACCAGAATCTAGTGCCGTTGAGATGTGCGTTGATGAAAACGCCAGTGTGTCTTTTGCAAATCGGAAAGTGGCCTCCGAAGATCTTTTCGACCACATTCTGGTCTCCGACGAATTGAACGACACGTGGAAGCTGCACGTCATTGTGCTTCGCGAAACCCTGTACTCTGACTTTGCACCTCTGCTGAAAACTGTTCACAGTGCTTTGCGCAATTTGGAAGCACGTCACCCAGAACGTGGAGGGGTCTCGCTGAGCATCGACGTGCTACACAAGTGCCCCTCGCATTATGCAGGTAACCATTGGACACCTCCATCCTACTCGTCATCCTCTCGGAAACGAATAGGTTAAGCAGGTAGAGCTACATCGTCGAGTTTGCCGAGGCGCTTGACCACAGCCTTTTTTCTAACTCGCACGCCATGCGCAAGATCTACAGCCATCCTGACCTGGGCGTCGTCCATCTAGTCAAAAACGCGCTCGAGAACCGGGGCATCCAGGCTTCGGTCCGGGGCGAACACGGTGCGGCGATGATCGGCGCCGCGACGGGAATCGACGCGTGGAACGAGTTGTGGATCGCAGACGACACACGCGTGACCGAGGCCATCCGCATCGTCCAGACACAGACGGACGACGGCGAAGCTCCGGGCGGCGATCCGTGGACCTGTCCGAGTTGCGGCGAGGAATTGGAAGCGCAGTTCGCCGTCTGCTGGAACTGCGGCGAGTCAAAGCCGCGCGCCTGATTACACCAACACGTCGCCGGTCATCTTGGCGGGGATTGGTAAGCCAAGCAGGTGGAGGATCGTCGGCGCGACGTCGCCGAGTTTGCCCGCTCGTGGGCGCTCGGTGACGCCGTCTGCGATGATCAGGTGGGGGACCAGGGCCGTCGTGTGGGCCGTGTGTGGCGATCCGTCCGGATTGCGCATCTTGTCGGAGTTGCCGTGGTCGGCGAGGATGGTGACGCCGTATCCCTTTTCGAGCGCGGCTTCGACGACGACACGCGCGGCATGATCACACGCCTCGATGGCAGCGACGGCGGCCTCGAAAACGCCGGTGTGACCGACCATGTCGGGGTTAGCGAAGTTGACGACGGCGAGCGCGTAGTCGTTCGCTCGGATCGCAGCCGCCACACGTTCAGCGAGCGGGCCAACGCTCATTTCGGGCTGCAAATCGTACGTGGCGACCTTTGGCGATGGGACCATGATCCGGTCTTCGCCGACGAACGGCTCCTCCCGTCCGCCCGAAAAGAAGTAGGTGACGTGCGGATATTTTTCGGTCTCGGCGGCGCGCAGTTGGGTTAGTCCAGCTTGGGCGACGACTTCTCCCAGCGTATCAACCAGGTTGTCTTTGGGAAACGCGACGGGCAGATCGAAGGCATGATCGTACGTGGCGAACGTGGCGACATAGAGGTTTTCGAGCAGTTTGCCCCGATCAAAACCGTCGAAGTCGGGCGAGACCAAAGCGCGCGTCAACTCCCTGGCACGGTCCGTGCGGAAGTTGTACCAGATGACGGCGTCGCCGCTTTGGATCGTGCCGTCGACCTGGACGACCCTACGCGGGGTGATGAACTCGTCGGTCAGATCATCGCGGTAAGCAGCATCGACGGCGTCTTGAGCAGAGGGAAAGGCGTCGCCTTCCCCATCGACCAGCAGGCGGTACGCGCGCTCGACGCGTTCCCAACGCTCGTCGCGGTCCATCGCGTAGTACCGGCCCACAACATCGGCGATTTGCCCACATTGCATGGCCTGCATCTGTGCCTCGGCCTCGCGGACGTAGCGGCTTCCGGCTCCGTCGGGAGCGGTGTCGCGTCCGTCGGTGAAGGCGTGAACGAGTGTGCGGTCGCCGATTCCGTTGCGTTGGGCCATGCGCAGCAGCGCGTAGAGGTGGTCCAGGTGGCTGTGGACGCCGCCGTCCGAGAAGAGGCCGAGCAGGTGCAGCTTTCCGCCCGTCTGCTTGACGTGCCCGGCGGCTTC
>CAXBBB010000027.1:0-10970 GCA_963973615.1 uncultured Rhodothermales bacterium
AGGTCGTGGATCGCGAGGTCGATTACTACCGACTCGACGAGCGATGGCAGTTCGTCGGGAAGCGTGGTGAGATCAGGTAGTGCCTCCTGCAAATCGGCTAGCGTCTCGCCTCGTCGCCGGTAGCCTGCGAAGTACACGAGGGACACGTGAGACTGGTTGACCAGCAGGTGCCCTTTGCGAGCGTCAATCACGTCGACTCCCACACTGACGGATCCCACTACAGGCCAGTCACGGGCATACACCTCGCTGCCCGCACGGGCATTAGCGGCGTGCTCGGTGACGCGGTGGACCATCAGGTCGCGATCGAGGTAGCCCTCCATGTCGTCCGACGCCGACGCGAGCGCAGACTCCGCCCGCGCCCTACCGCTCGCGGACGTGAGATCGAGGTGCGGAGCGTCCGGATGCAGTTCGGCCAGGCGGTCGAGGGAGACGAGAGAGGTGCTCATAGGTCAGCTTGCGTAGAGGATGCGTCGGACTTGTCGCTCGGTGTAGGGGCCGCGATCTTCGACGACGGCGAGCGCGTCGCGTAGCGTCTGCCCTTCCTCCATGCGGAGCCTCATCTCGTCGTGGATGCGCTGGTGCTCTTCGGCGAGACCCAAGAAGTGGAGCACGTAGGCCCGTCGGCGCGCGTCGAGGCACGCGAACCGACGGGCGATCCGGCTGTCCGGCTCGGTCTTGAGCGTCAGCAGGTCCGCCACGGCGACGACCGCGTCCACGTCGTCAAAGGCGTACATGCCGGGCATAGATCAGTCGTCGTCGGTGCGGTTGAAAACCTGCTCAGGCTGCACGGCCCACGGCTCCCCATCGGGAGCGAGCGGACGCGTCTGCGGCGCGTGCAGGGCGGTGGTGCGGTAGGTGCCGAGCGCGGTGCTCAGTCCTCCGCCGGAAGCTTTTTTGCCGACTTGCCCAGGTGGTCGAGGTCGCCGTCGGGCGCTTCGATGATGTCACCTCGGCGGTAGCGGTAGCGGCGACCGCTTGCTCCTTGCGTCGAGCCAGTCTCGCTTACCTGGTAGCGCACCGTTTCGACCTCTTCGGCCTCATCAGCGTCTTCAGTCTTCTTGGCCTTGTCGGCTGCGGCTTTCTCGGCAGCAGCCTTCTTCTCAGCTTCGGCCTTGTCGGCTGCGGCTTTCTTCTGCTCGTCAGTGAGTTCTTTGGCGTTGGCCATCGGATCGGGAGGATTGGTGTGAAGTGGCGAGCAGAGCGCTCTACACGCCTGCCCAGGCCGAAGCCGGAGCAGGCGCAGAGAGCAATCAGGCTCAGACCGCGGCGGTTTTGAGCGTGAGGATCGAATCGACGACGCCCGGTGCCGGGGCCACGCCCACGCGCTCCGAGATGCGCAGCAGCGCGCCGTCGGCCTGGAAGGCGTTGTAGGCGATGTCGCCGTTCGCGGCTTGGAGGATGGCCTCGCGGCTCACGTCCGCCGTCACGCCTCGGCGCTGGCCGAAGAGCACGCGGTTATAGTTGCCCAGCGAAGCGAACTTCTCCTCGGCTCCTACTTCATCGACGCTCGGGTACGACTCGCACCACTCGATCGGGAAGCCGAGGAAGCGGTCTACCATGCCGTCGCGCACCCCCGTCGGCTGGTAGATGCGGAAGCCCGCACCGTTTTCGAGCAGCTGAATCACGTCCTCAAACGAGGGGTGCATGACCCAGCGCGCACCGATGCGACGGGCGAGGCTGAGCGCCTGCTTGGCACGGCGCGCTTCGGTCTCGTCGAAGTCGGCACCGCTCGTCTTGCCCGCGCCCATCGTGACGACGGTCGTGCCGGAAAAGTTGAGCAGGCCCGTCCATCCGCCGTAGGTCGACGTTCCGTCGCCGACGAGAAACGCTTCGTCTTCGGCTTTGGCGATGGCCTCGGCGAACGACTGGATCAGGATCGGCAGCAGGAGGATCGCTTGATCCTCTTCCTGCTCGGTCGTCCACGACGTGATGCCCGCGAGCTTCTTGGTTGCCAGCTCGCCGTCGCCGAACTGAAGGTCCGACGCCTGGAAGTTGGCGCCTTCGTCGGTCCAGTAGGCCGTGACCTTCGACGCGACGTTTTTGAGGTCGAGCGTCTTGCTCGTCATCGTGACCGCCCGGAAGAGCCGCCGCGCGACGCCGTACTGCTCGACGATCACGAAGACCTCGGCTAGGAACGGCTTCGGCAGCAAGAGGCCCGCCTTGGCCGTGTCGGCCGTCGACGTGGTATGCAGGCGCGTGAACGGTCCGACTTCGAGCATCGAGGCGAGACGCGATCCCTGCTCCCGGCTGATCTGACGGGCCTCGACGGCCGCGGTGATCGTCTGGTGGGCCGACCGCTCTTCGGCGCGCTCCTGCTGCTCGGGCATCTCCATGACCTCGCGGCGGAGCGCGCGCAGCTGGCGGCGCCCGGCCTCCGGGTCGTCCGATTCGGTGACGAGCGCCGACAGGTAGCGAACCGCCCTGCGGCGCCACAGCACGCCGGTATTGTGGTCTTCCGAGAACGCGACGCTCTGGCGCTGATTCTCGGGTACGAGGTTGGGCGCAGAGCGCTGCATGCCCTCACGGGCGAGGCGCTCGGTTTCACGCTCGACCTCTTCGTCGGTCGGATCGTCGAGCAAGCGGTCGAGCTGCTCGTCGGTGACGGTGACGGTGTTGCCGGTAGCGGCGCGTTCGGCAACGGCGAGGCTGACCATGCTGTCGGCGATGGCGTCGGGCAGGTCGGCGACTTCGCCGGGCTGGTAGGTGCGCCCTTCGTAGACGAATTGGCGCGTGAAGCGGATGCGTTTCATAGCGTGGGCGCTCCTCGCGCCGGTTGTGGGTTGGTGAAAGGGTTGGGTCAGGCTTTTCCGAGCTTGCGGAGGGCGAGCTCGCGCCGCCTGTCCGCGCGTCTCTGGATCATCTCGCGCAGGGCTGCCGGTTCGAACTGGCGGGGCGAGGGCTGCTCGGGCGTATCGTTGGCGCGCCTCTCAGGAGCAGGCTGCTCGGGCGTGTGGGGCTGCGATGCTGGCGCACTGCGTGTCTGCGTCGCAGTCTGCGCGCTGCGCTCCGTGACGACAGCGCCGGAGTTGCTGCCCATGCCGACCCACGACCACTCGATGCCGCGCCACTTCGTAAAGCGGAAAACGCGCTGCTCGGCGCCGTTGACGGTGACGGTGTCCCAGTGGCCATCAACCGGATCGAAGCCGATCGACACGTCGGTAACGAAGCCTCTCTTGACCTTGCGGTGCCAGTTGGCGATGTCGTCGTCTTCGAGGTCCCAGTCGGCGTCGGCGACGCTGACGACCCACTGGCCGTCGCGAAGCTCGGGGGCAGGGGAGAGGCCCGCGACCCGGTTCATGTCGTGGCCGATGAAGAACTTGCCCCGAAACGCTGTCTCCCATTCGCCCCCCGCCGGATCCACGATCGTGCGGTGACTGTCGACGTCGTCCGTATTCAGGATGATCTCGGTTCGCTTCTCCTCTGCGAGGTACCGCACCTGACCGTTCATCGTGCGCGTCTGGTAGCCGGTGTGGCCGTCGCGCGTGATGATCGAAGGCAGATCCTCCGGCATCACGTCGGGCAGCTTGCGAACGCGTAGCGTGGCCATCGAGCGGACCCCGTTACCGTCGGCGACGGGCATCCATTCGGATTGTACCCGCTCCCATGTCGACTCTTCGGCAAACGTGATGACTGGATCGGTAGCCGACTCGTCGAAGGTGTAGCCGACGCGGTACCAGCGCTCGTCGTGCTCGGCGTAGGCTACGAGCGTGTCGAGGTAGACGTTTTCGACCCAGTACCAGTGTCCGTTGCCGTCGTGCTGGCGGTAGAAGGCGCGGCGGATGGCTTGGGCGCGTTCGTTGAGGTCGAGCATGGAGGCGGCGGCAGAAGTCTGCACGCAACATCCGCGTTACAGCATGCCGAGTTGCCCCCTGTTTTGCCCCCTATTTGTGCCCCAAATCGCCCCGGATCGTATGGGGCGACACGTCGAAGCGCGCTCCTAGCTCGCCGTACGCACCGTCGCGTCCGTAGCGGTTGCGATACTCGGGATACAGTTCTCGGACCTCTTGGGCGCGCTGCTGGGCAGGAGTAAGCGTACGCTCGTCTCCCGGCAGTCCGGGGAGCATCGTGCATTCGCACCGTATCACGTTCGCCGCCGACCCGTTCGGATCGCCGGGATACATCATCTCCTCGCCTCCGACGATGAACGGCTCGTCTGCCGCCACCTCTTGTCCGTCAGCCGCAGCGTGAGCGGGGCGAGAAGTGCCGCTTCGCTGCGTGAGCCACATCTTCGTCGCCCCGGCCTCCGTGAACGCTTCCAGTTGCCCGGCCTCGAACGCACTCGTCGCGCTCGTCTGCGCAATCGTATCGGCCCGGCTCGCCTTCATGTCGTCGAAGAGCGTCCGCACGCGGCTCGATAGCTCGGAGAGCGACTCGTTCGCGCTGAGTCCTTCGCTAAGTGCGCCGCTGATCTGGTCGCGCGTCGTCTCGGTCACGTCCTGCATCTTGTCGATTACGCGACGAAGAGCTTCCTTTACCGCATCGCTTTCACCGTCGAACGTCGTAGACAGGCTGATACGAAGGGCCCCCGTATCCCATCCGCTACGCAGAGTCTCGGCCAGCATCGGACCAAGCTCCGACTGCGTCGCCGCGATCCATTCGCCCAGGTCGAACACGGTCTCGACGCTCAGATCATCCGGCGGCGTATCGGCGCGGCGTCCACCGAGCGCGAGCAGCCGCGCGCTCACGTCCGTGGCCTGGCGCTCGAACACGCCCAGCATAGCCGCCTCGACGGGGCCGAAATGCGTAGACCGCTCGTCGTGTACGGCTTGCCACTCCTCGTCGAGCGTGTCCTCAGATAGGGCGATGCGGGCCGCGCGCGTGTGACCGATCAGGCGAAGCATGGTGCGGCGCGTGCGGACTTCGCGCTCTTCGTCGCCCTCCGTCTCCGGCTCAGGTTCGTCGTCGGCGTCGTCAGAGGGCGGGGGATTGTTGTTGCCAGGTGATGGGCGGAGACGGGGTTCGCGGGGTGTCACGACAGACTGGAGGGTGCGCAGGTTGCCGGAGATGAGCGGCACGTCGCCGCCTTCGACCGTCTCCTCGCCGCGCTCGGCCATGATGCGGTTGATCGGCGTGCCGCTACGGATACGCCCCTCGTCAATGCGCGTCTGCAGTTCGCGGTCGATCGGAACGACGCTCGGCGAGATAATGCGCAGCACGCCCCGATTCGAGCCGAACGCGCGGGCGAATCCGAACGTGAGCTGCGAAGCCGCGCGGTCGCTCAGAGGCTGCACGGTCTGCTCGCTGAACACGCGGCGCTGACCGTCCGTGTTGGCCCGGTTCGCTTCGTGGTCGACCATTCCCTGTGGCACGCCGGACGACCAGAACAGCCGCTTATCGTTGAGAATGCCCGACTCGATCAGCGCCACGTCTTCGGCCTTGAACGGCGTCGGCATCAGCTTCATGCCGCTGCCGAAGACCGGGACGTTCTTGACCTTGCCCGCCCCGGTGCCCATGTACTTTTTCAGACCGGCTTGATAGCGATCGATCTGGGTGGTGCTCAGATCCTGATCGCTCGACACGTACGAGGGCGGCATCCGTCCATCTTTGAGCATGTCACGCTCGTAGATGTCGGCGTACAGCCCTTTGTCCAGCAGGTAGGCCGCGCGTCCAAGCAGCGTCATCGTGCGATAGGGCGTCGACGGGTGGGGCGTGCGGATGCGGACCACATCGCGCGCTTCGAGCGGAATGCGCTCGCCGTCGGCCCGCCAGTAGACGAATCCGCCCACGCCGCCGATGGCGCTCGGGACCGGTTCGATCGTCCCAAACTCGGGATAGATCGGATGCGGCGCCGTCGGCACGCCGCGCGCGTCGTCCTCGATGACGAACGCAGCTTCGCCGTACAGGTCTTCGGCCATGAACGCCCACGTCCACAGTTCGAGCGCGGGCACGTGCGGCGACGGGTCGTGCAGGAGCGTCGCCCAGGGGTGCTCTCCCTCTACCGGCTCGTACTCACCCTGCCTGATGATCCGCTCGACCTGGAATCCCGCGCCCATCCGTCCGCCCAGTAGAGCCGACGCGCGAGCTGTTGCGCGCAGCTCGACGAGGCGCATGAACAGGCCGACGAGGGACTGCTCGACGCGGCGCGTGCTGGGCTTTTGGCTGTCGGTCAGGCCGATGGACGCGGCGACGCCGGAGAGCGTGCGCGGCGTGGTGGTGACGCCCTGAGCGCGCTGATCGGACGAACCGATGATGGTGATCTTACCACCGGCCCTAGCGAAGGCTTCAAGGTTGGCAGGCGTGGCTCCTCCGGGGAGGGCGTTGGCGGGGAAGTCGTGCAGCATGGTCAGATGAAGTGAAGCGGTTCGACAGAAGGGCGACCCCAGTGTGAGAAAGCGGCGTACCGAAGGGCGTCGGCGACGTGATTGTCCCGGTCGAGTGGTTCGTCGACGAGACGACCATTTCGCTCGACGTTGCGGTAGCGCTTGAGTTCGGAGCGTGCCACTTCGCCTGCCGGTCCGCCGACGTAGATCGTGTGGCGCTTCAGCCAGTCGACACCAGCCTTGATCGAGCCAGGCCCCTTGACGACGGGGTGGATGTTGTACCCTTCGCGGCGTATCTCCTCGATGCGGTCGCTTTCGGCCGAGTCTGCCCATATCACCTCGCCTTTAGGAAGCGTGATGTCCGGATAGTCGTCGCTGTCCAGCTTGGCGAGCACGTCGCCCGTCGTGTGCAGGCTCTCGCGAAAGATGGCCCACACGAACAGGCGAGGCCGTGGCACACCGTCGGCCCGGGCCACGCGCAAGATGACGGTCGGGTCGTGATAACCGAAGTCCATCCCGGCAACGGTATCGTTGGTGGCGGGCCACTCGGTGAGCGCTTCGATGAACGGGAGCACGCGGTAGAGCGGGACGCCGCGCTCACCCTTTCCGTAGACGGTCCACCCGTAGGGGTCGGTGTGCTCGAGACTTCGGATGTCGAGGATGATCTCCTCGTCGAGGAACGGGTTGTCCTCGAACGTCGAATGCACCGTGACGACGCGGTCGGCGGACTTGCCGTCGTACTGGGTAAAGATCCAGTGGTCGTCTTCCATCGCCGGGTTGTAGTCCAGCACGATCCGTCCGCGCGTTCGCATCCTGAGTTGCTTGAAGATGGCAAACGGGATCTCGTTGGCCTCGTTGAGCCACAGGTGATCGCGGCGCGGTCCGTGGGCTTTCTGCGCGCCTCTGGCTCCGTCGAGGGCAAGCATCTGAATGCGGGCGCCGCTGGACAAGATGTACTCGTTGTCAGTCGTACGCGTCTCGTATCCAACATCGGACTCGTTGAGCGCGACGAGTAGGTCTTCGCCCACCGATCCGTAGAGCGCTGGGCGACTCATCCGCACGATGGATAGCTTGCCCGGATGCTCGGTCAAGTAGCGTACCCACGCGTGGGCAATGTTGCGGGTCTTGCCTGACGACGATCCGCCCTCGTGCCGCTGCACGCGCGGCCCGGTGGACGATGCGAGCATCTTGTACACACGAAGTGCGAGCGGCGAGACGCCGACGATGGGGGTCGGGCTACTCATCGGCGAGGGCGTTGGGTGGCGTATCGGTATGCACTACGTGCCAGGCGACGGCAGCAGGGACCTTCTGAGCGTTGTCGGCCTCGTAGACGCCCAGGTGCTTGGCGAGGCTTTCGAGCGCGTTGAGCTTCGAGTGCAGCTTGATCTTGACCTTGCGCACGTCGCGGGCATTGTCGCCGCGGCCGTCCACGTAGTCTTCGACGGTTACCTCGGAAAGCGCCGCGGCCTGCTCTCGCGTCAGGCCTGACAGGTCGATGTATGCGTCTCCCTCTGGCGATACCTCGATGAAGTCGGCCATATTGGCGAAAGCCACTTTGACGAGCTCTGCGACGACCTCTTCTTGCGTCACGGCCAACTTCTTCGCGCGCTCCTGTTTGAGGGCGGCGATGCGCTCGGGGATGCCGTTATTCCCCTTAACATCTCTTAACAATCTGGACGCCGCGGCCTGTGCTGCTGCTCCGGTAGCCTTGTACCCTACGCGAGCGTAGGCCGCGCCTGCATCTAAGTCGACCAGGTACTCCTGAGCGAAGCGCTCGTGGCGAGCGTTCGAGAGCGGGCCGGTCGGCGAGTCGGGCGGGAGGGGGCGGACCAAAATGCAAAAACGCCGCACCTCCCTTACGGAAAGCACGGCGATATAGATTAACGTCGGGGTATGGCCGCGCTACTGGGCAGCGCGGTGGGACGCCATATACCGGTGCCTCACGCTGCAATGTACGCTACATGCGAAGTCGGTTCCAGTCAGGTGTTTGCCGCCTCTGCGGCTTTTCAATGGGAAGTGGCTCTCGTTTCGCTTCGAAGCAAACAGGCGCCAGCGACTTGCGCGTCGTGACTTGGCAATGTATCCTGCCGATGTTAACTGGGAGGGTGCTCATTCCAATACCTAGTTAAGTGGAAAAGCAGTCATCTGAGAAAACTTCTATGCTGAAAACACTACTCAAGGTACACCAAGACACTGAGGATATTGATTTCAAGTCAATTTGGAGCGAAGGCCTATTTGTATTTGATTCAAATGTCCTGCTTGATCTGTATCGACTTCCAGAATCAGCGAGTAACGACCTTATTAAGGTCTTGAATAATAAGGATGTCAATCGCAAGATTTGGATTGGATTTCAGGTGATTATAGAATTTCTTAATAATAGACATGAAGCCATAAGTGATCAGAAAAACAAATTCAACACGGTTAGAAGCTTAATAGAAGATAAGATAAATCAATACGATGATATTTTCAATAGTCTTTCTGAAGAGATCTCAAAGTTAAAACTTAAACAGAGACACTCTCTTATAGACCCAGAAAAATTTATAACAGAAGAGAATATATCTTCCGGAAAGAAATTCTTGGAAGCATTTATAGAAGAATTATCCGTGCTTGAGAGTAAGCAGTCTGATGTTAATGATGAAGACAAAATTAAGAATGTTGTACTCAAAATATTTAAGGGAAAAATTGGGGAGCCATTTACTAAAAACGAGCTTGAGAATATATATAAATCCGGAGAAAAGAGATATGAAAACAACGTCCCTCCAGGATATAAAGATAAGGCAAAGAAGGGAATATATAAGATCGAAGATAAAGATTTCGTAAGAAAATATGGAGATTTAATCTTATGGAAAGAGATTATTAAAAAAGCTAGTGAGGAAAACTATCAACACATAGTTCTTGTTACAGGTGATGTAAAAGAAGATTGGTGGCTAGAAAAACGAGGGAAGAAGCTGGGGCCAAGGAAAGAGCTTTTAAATGAGATTTATACTGAGGCACCTAATGTTAAAACATTTTATATGTATGATACATCTAGCTTTCTAAAATATGCTAAATCAGAATTAATGCTAGAAGTTAGTGATTCATCTATAAGTCAAGTCAAAGATTTAATAGAGAGAGGCAGGAATACTAGATTTGTAAATGAAGAAGGATATGTATTTTTGCCTGATATGATTAAAGATTTAGTCTCTCAAATAGGTGAATTACGGGTCGGGATTGGACGATCCGTTTACAGTCTGCCACCTGTTGCAATTAGAGAGTCTGCGCTTTATGTTTGTCTAATGGAAATCTTATATAATGTCAGAGATCATGGAGCCCAGAGCTACGTTGGTGTTCAAGCAAATAGGCGTGATGATCAAGTCTTAATAAGGTTTAAAAATCGAGTTGGTTCAGATAATAATATTAAAACGGAAAGTGTCGATTCTGCTTCCGTGTCTAGGGGTTATGGAGCAGAAAATATAGCTACAGTGATGCATAAAGAGGGTGTTGATGTGCGTATACATGCAACACGAAAAACCTTTGTAGTTGAATTGTATGTGCCAATAGAAAAATTTTACCGAGCTGAAGGCGAGATCACTTAACAAGACGCCCCTTAGCTGAGCGTTATGAGTACTTCTTGGCATCATAGATGACAGCTGTCCAAATGGCGCTGTTCGGGCTGTTCATCATTCTAGGTCTTGCCAGCATGGTCATGTCGGCTGACGTGGCCTCTTACGGGAAAGAAGGAATTGCCTTACCCCTTAGAAATGATGGTTGCGATGTTGGAGGTGTATGGGGCATTCTGGACGGGTAGCATCACTGATGCTTCAGATGAGCGCGCAGTTCTAATTCAGTACGGGTGCATATTGCTGCTTATGCTAATAATGATCGTTCTCGTGTACGTCAAGGTGTGACTGAAACTTCTGGTACACATCACCCTTGGCTGTTATTAGGTAGGAAGTCAAGGGCGCCCGGCGTTTTTCTGCTCTCCCAAGGAGTTCGCCCCTCCGAGCACCTTGAGCGGCGGGGCCTTACATACCTCGCCCATCTGAGCACGAAGAGCGCTCAGAAAAGACGGGTCATCTTGGTCCTTGCGCGGTCATCAACGAGTGTTTGGCGTCCTGAATGGATCGTCTCCGAGCAACTGGACACCTAACCGCCTCGTGGTCAGTCCAGCACGATCAGCCGACGCGAGGCCTTGTCTCCAGCTTCCGTTGTGACGCGCACCACGTAATGCCCACGCGCAAAGTCCGACGCGTCGATGCCGAGCGTATGGCTCCCTGATGGCAGGTACCCGGCAAGCGGCACTAGCACCCGGCGCCCGAGCATGTCGTAAACCTCGACGCTGACCCGGCCCGCTTTCGGAAGCTTCAGCGCCGCACTAGCCGAGCCCATCGACGGGTTGGGGTAGAGCTCCAGGCTCAGCACTAGCGCAGAAGCGGGATCGCTGGCGGCGACGCCGGTGACCTGGATCCGGTTCATCAGCGACGGGTCGAGCACGAACGGGTTGGCGTTGCCCTGATAGAACTGAATGCGTGCCGAGCGGGCGATCTCATCGCCACTGGGAGGGTCGCTTTCGTTCCAGCGGAGCAGCGTCTCGAGTTGCCCGTCGAAGAACGCCTGATCCGCTGCCTCAGGGTACACCGACCAGAAGTAGAACAGCGCCCGCGCGATGTCGCCTTTGACCATATCGCGCGGTTCGAACCGGCCCGCTCCTAGCCGCGACCATCTGTCCTG
>CAXBBB010000028.1:0-10901 GCA_963973615.1 uncultured Rhodothermales bacterium
AGCCGGCGAGGTAGGAGAGCACGAAGATGAGGGCGAGAGACAGCATCAGCCTTCGGTGACGACACCGATGCGGACAGGCACTTCGCCCATCCCACGCCAGATCTGTTCGACCTCGTCCGCATTATCCGCGGGGACGATGGCGACCAGTCCGATACCTAGATTGAATGTCGCCCGCATGTCGTCTTCGGGTACGTCGCCCAGGCGTTGAATCAGGCGAAAGAGTCCGGGGCGCTCCCACGCGTCGTAGTCGATCTCGAAGCTGTTGCCCTCGCCTACGACACGCGGCGTGTTGCCGGGCAGCCCGCCACCAGTTACGTGTACGAACGCAGAGGCTAGATCGTGCGTCGTGAGCGCCTGGATCGCCTGGAGGTAGCTGCGGTGAACGGCCAGCAGCGCGTCGCCGACAGTTTGGCCGCTCAGTTCATTAGGCGTATCGGCCAGAGCGTGGTGCTGAAACAGGACCTTTCGGGCGAGCGAATACCCGTTGGTGTGCAGGCCGGTCGACGGAAGCCCGATCAGGACATCGCCGGGTTGCACAGCGGAGCCATCGAGAATCTTATCGCGCTCGACGACGCCAACGATGGTGCCTGACACATCATAATCTGCGGCGTCGTAGAGGCCCGGCATCTCTGCCGTTTCGCCACCGATCAGCGCGCAGCCGTTCTGTTCGCACGCATCGGCAAACCCAGACACGACGGCTTCGGCCACGTCCGGGTCGAGCCGTCCCGTCGCGAAGTAGTCGAGGAAGAACAGCGGCGTCGCCCCGCACACGGCAATGTCGTTCACGCAGTGGTTGACCAGATCGGCGCCTATCGTGTCGTGTCGTCCGGACAGCACGGCGACCTTCAACTTCGTTCCGACACCGTCGACAGACGAGACGAGAACGGGCGTGGTGAATCCACTGAAATCGGGCTGAAAGAACGCGCCGAACGCGCCGATGCCGCGCAGTACGCCGGGTGTAAACGTCTTCTTGACGAGTGGCTTGATGCGGCGAACGGTTTCCTCGCCAGCGCTGATGTCGACGCCGGCGTCTTTGTAGGTCGTACTCATCGGTTGGATTCGTCGTCGGTTGTAGAAGTGGAAGAGGCGCGCCACGGCGGGTCCGTTTTCCCTAAGAAGGACGCGAGTCCCGCGCCGAAATCGGATGTGGAGCGGGCGAACGCGTTGGCGAGCGTGGCGTGGCGAGCGGCAGCGTCGGGCGCCAATCCGTCGGTCACATGGAAGAGTTGCTTGGTGAGCGACAAGGCTGTAGCACTCGTCTTGGTGACCAATTCGACCGCCATCTTGTCGACGACCTCGTCGAGCCGGTCAGACGGGACGACACGTGTCACGAAGCCCGCCGTCAGTGCCTGCTCCGCTGTGAAGCGCCCGCCGAGCAGCAGCAGTTCGCGCGCCCGCCCCTCGCCAACTTTCCGAACGACGAACGGCAGTACGATCGCCGGGACGAAGCCCAGTCGTACTTCGGGAAAGCCGAGTTTGGCGTCGTCTGCGCACACGGCCAGATCGCACGCCGCCACGAGCCCGCACCCGCCGCCGATGGCCGCTCCGTTGACGCGCGCGATGACCGGGCATCGGTGCGTCCGAATCGTCTGAAACAGGTCTGAGAGTGCGCGTGAGTCGTCCAGATTTTCCTCCGCCGTCGCCGTCTGCATCGCCTGCAACGAGGCGAGATCCGCTCCAGCCGAAAACGCCGAACCTTCGCCCGTCAACACGATCACCCGTACGTCAGGAGCAGCGGAGTCGAGCGCCGAGTGCAACGCGTCGACCAGATCGCGGCTGAGGGCGTTGCGTTGGTCCGGGCGGTTGAGCGTCAGGCGCAGGACCGATGCGGTCTGTTCTATTCGGAGCATGGCTTCGGGCATAGCGGAAAGGTACGGGCGAGAAGAAGCTCCGCGTGGAAACGTATGGCGGTGTATTCCTAGCGGCTCAGGTAGAGGTTGCGCATCTCGAACGGACGGGCGAAGTGTTCGTCGGTCAGTTCGTCGACGAAGACGATGGCTTCGCCGGTCGATTTCATCTCGGGGCCGAGTTCTTTGGTGACTTCGGGAAACTTGTCCCACGAGAAGACCGGCTCCTTGATGGCATAGCCCTCGAGCTTGGATTCAAGCAGTCCCTCCTTCCGAATGTCGGCGATCTTAGCACCCAGCATCACCCTAGCACCAACGTTGGCGACGGGAACGCCTGTGGCTTTGGCCACGAATGGCACGGTGCGGCTCGCGCGCGGGTTGGACTCGATCACAAACACGTTCTCGCCCTGGATTGCGAGCTGTGTATTGATCAGGCCAACGACGCCCAGTTCGGTCGCAATGCGCGTCACGTAGTCGCGGATCGTGGCTTGCACCGACTCGGACAGGCTGTACGGCGGAATCACAGCCGTAGAGTCGCCGCTGTGGACGCCAGCGGGTTCGATGTGCTGCATGATGCCCGCGATCCACACTTCGTCGCCGTCGCAAACCGCGTCCACGTCACACTCGATGGCATTTTCCAGGAAGCGGTCGAGCAGGATCTGGTTTCCGGGCAGCATGTCGAGGATGTTGCCGACGTACTCTTCGACCTCGTCGCGGTTGATGGCGATGCGCATCCCTTGTCCGCCGAGCACGTAGCTGGGGCGCACCAAAATCGGGTAGCCGATCTGCTGAGCTACCTCGCCAGCTTCGTGGGCAGTCGTCGCCATACTGTAGGGCGGAAACGGGATGTCGAGCCGCTCCAGCATCTGGGAGAATTTGCCTCGATCTTCGGCAAGGTCCATGCGCTGGAAAGGCGTGCCCAGGATCGGGATGCCCTTTTCCTCGAAGCGCTGCGCCAGTTTGAGTGCGGTCTGCCCACCCAGTTGCAGCATCACGCCGATGGGCTTCTCATGCTCGACGATGTCGTAGACGCGCTCCCAAAAGACCGGCTCGAAGTAGAGCTTGTCGGCGATGTCGAAGTCGGTCGAGACGGTTTCGGGGTTGCAGTTGATCATGATCGCCTCATAGCCCATCTGCTTGGCCGCCAGCACGCCATGCACGCAGCTATAGTCGAACTCGATGCCCTGCCCGATGCGGTTCGGCCCGCTCCCCAAGATGATGACCTTTTCTTTTTCACTCACCTGGCTCTCCTGCCCCGTCTCGTAGGTCGAGTAGAAATACGGCGTTTGGGCTTCAAACTCTCCAGCGCAGGTGTCGACTACGTTGAAGACCGGAGTCACGTCGTGGGACTTGCGCACGGCGCGTACATCGTCTTCGGTTACGTCGCCGGGCAACAGATAGGCGATCTGCACGTCCGAGAACCCCATGCGTTTGTACTCGCGCCAGTCGGCTTGCGACAGCCCTTCGAGCGTCGATTTTTCGAGCGCTCGTTCGGCCCGAACGATGCCTGCAATCTTGTGCAGGTACCACGGATCGAACTTGGTGATGTCGGCGATCTCCTCGACACTCGCGCCCAGGCGGAATGCGTTGCGGATCTGGAGCAGACGGTCCCAACGCGGGCGCTTCAAACGCTCGCGGATGTAGTCGCGCGACGGCTCCTCCCGATCTGCGCCCAGACCCGCGTAGCCGATTTCCAGGCTCTGCCACGCCTTCTGGAGCGATTCCTCGAACGTGCGCCCGATAGCCATGACCTCGCCGACGGCCTTCATCTGCGTCGTCAACTCCTCGTCGACGCCCTCGAACTTGTCGAAATTCCAGCGCGGGATCTTGGTGACGACGTAGTCGATGCTCGGCTCGAAGCACGCCGACGTGGTGCCCGTCACGTCGTTTTTCAACTCGTCCAGCGTGTAGCCGACGGCCAGTCGCGTCGCGACTTTGGCAATCGGGTAGCCCGTCGCCTTGCTCGCCAGCGCGCTCGACCGGCTGACGCGCGGGTTGATCTCAATCGCGATCATGCGCCCCGTGCCCGGATGCACGGCGAACTGCACGTTACACCCGCCTGCGAACGTGCCGATAGAGCGCATCATCTTGATCGCCGCGTCACGCATCGTCTGGTACTGCTTATCCGTCAGCGTCTGCGTCGGCGCGACCGTCACGCTGTCGCCGGTGTGGACGCCCATCGGGTCGACGTTCTCGATCGCGCAGATGATGATGACGTTGTCGGCTTTGTCGCGCAGCAGTTCCAACTCATACTCTTTCCAACCGAGCAAGCATTCGTCGATCAGGATCTGGTGGACCGGCGAGAGTTCGAGTCCGCGCGACACCTTGCGGTCGAACTCATCGGCCTCCCACACGATGCCGCCGCCGCTTCCGCCAAGCGTGTAGCTGGGCCGGATCACGACCGGAATGCCGCCCAGATCCTGCGTGATCTCCTTGGCTTCGAGCAGGCTTTTGGCAACGGCGGACCGCGCCTGGTCGATGCCGATTCGCTCCATCAAGTCGCGAAACTCCTGCCGATCTTCGGTAATCTTGATCGCGTCGATGTCGACCCCGATCACCTCGACGCCCATCTTTGCCCAGTACCCCTCTTCGTGCAGCTTCTGCGCCAGGTTGAGCGCCGTCTGCCCGCCCATCGTCGGCAAGACCGCGTCGGGCCGCTCGACTTCGACGATCTCTTTGATGCCCTGCGTCGTCAAGGGCCGCAGGTAGATCGCGTCCGCCGTCATCGGGTCGGTCATGATCGTCGCCGGATTCGAGTTGACCAGGATCACGCGGTATCCCTCGGCTTTGAGCGCACGAGCCGACTGCGTCCCGCTGTAGTCGAACTCACACGCCTGCCCGATCACGATGGGGCCGGAGCCAATCAGGAGGATGGATTGTATGTCGGTGCGTTTGGGCATGGGCGAGAGTTTGGTCAGGAAGAAGAGTCGGGAGGCAGTTGACGCAAGAACGTCACGTCGATTTGGTCTTTGGGGCGCAGGGAGTCGGCTTTCAGAGCAATCAGACCGTCGCGACCTAGAAAAAGCACTGAGCGGCCGAGCACGTCGTAGCTATTTGAATAGGGTTTGAGGTCCGCGTACGTATTCCCTGATATCAGAGTGAACACGTCGACATCCAAGTCTTCGGCAAAGCGGAGCGCTCCTTCTTCGATCGGAAAGTCTAGGGGCGAAAGGTCTTGGGCTGCGGGCGAGAAGACGTGCATCGCCTCCAAAAATCGCTGGACGTTTGGAGCATCTCCCGCAATCAACAGATCGATATCCTCGGTCACGCGCGCGACGCCTGCTTTGAGAACGGCATAACCTCTCTACAACGAGAAACTCGACCTCACCGTCAGCGAGCAGAGCCAACAACTCGTCGAACTCGATCATTTGGGTTGGGGAGTTTGGTCAGACCAGAGAGGGCGAGCGCTTGACGACGCAACCGCCGCATCCGTTCGAAGTCGGACGAGGTTCGGCCCCGTCCTACCACTTTGCGAATGCGCCCTCGCGGATCATCGGATTGCAGCTCAGCCATTGATTCAGGCGGCGACGCTGCGATGCGCGTCCATCATGCCGACGAAGTCATCGAACAGGTAGTGGCTGTCGTGCGGACCGGGCGAGGCTTCGGGGTGATACTGGATGCCGACGACCGGCGCCTGCTTGAAGCGGACTCCCTCGACGGTGTCGTCGTTGAGGTTGACGTGGGTGACGGTCGCCACATCGGCGTCGACGCTTTCGAGCCGGACGGCGAATCCGTGGTTTTGCGTGGTCACTTCGACCTTGCCTGTCTCCCTGTTCAAGACGGGCTGGTTGGCTCCACGGTGGCCGACGAACATTTTGAAGACCTCCATCCCACCGGCGAGGGCGAGCAGTTGGTGTCCCATGCAGATGCCGAATGCGGGCACACCAGACGCGAGCACCTGACGCGCCGTTTCGATGGCATCCGGCATGGCGCGGGGATCGCCGGGGCCGTTGGAGAGAAACAGGCCATCCGGCTCCCAATCCATCACGACCGATAGCGGCGTGGTCG
The DNA here is from genome assembly GCA_963973615.1 of uncultured Rhodothermales bacterium. Lineage (GTDB taxonomy): Bacteria > Bacteroidota > Rhodothermia > Rhodothermales > BA12 > CAXBBB01. The sequence goes on from CAXBBB010000028.1 coordinate 5,856, forward strand.
ATGGGAAGACGCGAACCGAGCAGCCTCGGCGGGCAAACGAGCGCAGGATGTTCTGCTTGACGCCGTAGTCGTAGACTGCCACGCGAGGACCGTCGCCATCCGAGAAGTCGTACGCTTTGTCCGTCGTGACGCGGGAGGCGAGTTCGAGACCATCCATCGAGGGGACGGCTTTCGCTTTGGCGACAAGGGCATCCACATCGAGATCCGCACCACTCGCAATAACAGCGTTCATGACCCCTTTCTCCCGCACGTGTCGCACCAGACTGCGCGTGTCGATGCCGCCGATACCGACCAGCCCGTGGGCTCTCATATAGTCGTGCATACCGTGTTCGGCTTCTCCATTCGAGTAGTCGGACGTGTAGGCGCGGACGACCAATCCGGCTATATGCGGCTTGGCGGCCTCGGTATCGCCGTCGTTGGCGCCGTAGTTGCCGATGTGCGGGTAGGTCATCGTCATGATCTGCCCGTGGTAGCTCGGGTCGGTCGCGATTTCCTGATAGCCGGTCATGCTCGTGTTGAAGCAGATCTCACCACCAGTTTCACCGACCGCGCCAAAGGCATAGCCGTGGGCGACGAAACCATCTTCGAGGGCGAGAACTGCAGGGATGCGGTCAGGCATAGGGGTAGTGGCAGGGGACGTAGGGCTAAAAAAAAACCCTCCCGAAAGGGGAAGGCGTACCCGCTAAGGAGCGGGTGGCGTGCGGCGCGAGGCTGCGAGCGTGGGGACGACGTCGGGATAGGGCATGTCGATCAAGAAACTACGGACCGCGAGCAGGCACTTCAATGCTGTGGCCCAGCTTCACCAAACGTCCGATCTACACGAACCAGCCCCTCGGGGCGTTTGCTCCACCCCTATTTTTACCTCATGCTCTCGCTCGCCCGCGCCCACCACGACCACTCCACGCACCGGCTGCGCAGTCTGGCCTGTATCGCTGCGGCATTGCTACTCGTCGGCCTCGTTTTTCGCCTGTGGCCCGCACCTGGGCCCGACCTGTCGCCTCCCCGCGTCGGCAGTGAGCCGGATCGGTTGGTGGCGATGGAGGAGATTGTACAGACCACCCAGGCGCAGATGGCCGCTCCGCCACCTCCCCCCCCGCCGACGCTGCCCCCTGTGGAAGCCGAGGAAATCGAGATCGAAGAGTTGGAGCTATCGCTCGAAGCGCCGCTGCCCATCGCTCCACCCTCGCCCAAACCTGCCGATCCGGTCGAAGGCGCCGACAAACCGTCTCAGGTTGCGCAAGGACCGACTCGCGGTCCCCAACGCGTCCGAGGCGGACAACCCGAGTACCCCCGCGAAGCTAAACGACGCGGCATCGAAGCCGAAGTCCGCCTGCGGGTTATGGTGGAACCCAATGGCGCCGTTACTGAGATGGAGATTATTGACCGCAAACTGATCGAAGGGGAGCGGCGGACGACGGTCGCGGAACTGGGATACGGACTCGAAAAAGCCGCCCTCGACGCTGCCAGAGAGTGGCGCTTCCGTCCGGCGCTCGAAAATGGACAGCGTGTGCGACAGGAATACACCCTCACGATGTCGTTCGGGACACGGCGATAGCGCTGGGAGCGTCACGGCTTAGCCACCGCGTTCCAGGACAATCGACTTACTCGTCTCCTACGGTCACGTCGACCAGGTCAACCCAGCGCGCATCTTCTACCTCTCTGACCGGCTCAATCACGTTGGCCGACCGTACTTGCTCGGCGGGACGATCTGCCGTCCACCCTTGGGGAATGCTTCGGGGCGGCTGAGCGATAGGCCCCACGTCGGCGATGAGCGCATCGACGAGTTTGCGCACTCGGATCAGCACCAGAGCGGCGAGCAGGAGCAATAGGAAGAAGTCCTCGGGGGTCACACGCGGTCTGGGCAGGCACTGAGCACGATGTCGGTCGGACGTAAGCTATCGTCTTGGACCGCGTCGGCTAAACCGGAAATCAACGTCTGATCGGGAAGCCTGAGCGAAGGCGCTAAATCGAGCAGTGGCCGAAGCCAGAACAGTCGATCGGCAAGACGCGGATGCGGTACCGTAAGTCTCTGCGTTTCCAACCTCACGTCGCCAAACAGGATCATGTCGAGGTCGATGGATCGTGCGCTCCACCTGGGTGATTGGGGGTCTCTGCCCAACATCTGTTCGATGGCCTGAAGCTGGACGAGCAAATCACATGCTGACAGGGACGTATCCACCGCGCACACGGCGTTGAGAAAATCAGGCTGGGGCGCCTGGCCTGGCAGCACGTGGGCACCGCACGAGTAGACCCTAGACGCAAAAACCGCCGAGATGCCCTGCACGCGGCAGAGCCTCTCGGCGGCTTGCTGAAGGTGACCGGCGCGGTTGCCTAGGTTCGATCCGAGACCGATATAAGCGCGCGTTGGAACGACTTCAGGCACGTGATCACATGTCGTCGGTAGCGTCGCCGTCCAGTACCGGGGCTTCTTCGCTATCCATACCGTCGGGATCGGCCATTGCGTCCGTCTCCGCCATCATCTCGGCAGGCATAGCGACGATGTCAAACATGATGCGGACTTCGTCATTGATCAAGTCGTCTGGCTGTCCAGCGTATACGATGCCCCAGTTCTGGCGGTCGATAATGAAGTCGGCCTCAGCCGAAACACGATCCGCCGTGACGGTGATGTTGGCAGGGAAAGTGACGCTGTTCGTCGTGCCGCGCATCGTCAGGTTGCCCGTGACCATATGCGTAGCAGAATCGCTATCGGCGACCGTGAAACTGGTGGCTTCGAAACGGCCTTCAGGATATGTAGGTGCCGAAAAGAAATCCTCGCTGAGCAGGTGGCCGGTCAGCCTGTCGTTGTCGCTGTAGATCGAGTTCATGTCGATCATGACGTTGACGCCCGTAACGGTGCCTTCGTTGACCGTGACGGTTCCGTCAAACGTGTTGAAGCCGCCATCGTGCGCGCCGGTGACTTTGGCGCCGCGCCACGAGACGCTGCTCTGCGAGCGATCGATGGGCAGTTCGACGCCTTCGGCCGTCATCAGGTCGACGGCATCGCCGGTTTCCGCGACGGGCGCATCGCCGACATCGCCGCAACCGACGAAGAGAAACAGCGCGAAGAGCGCAGAAAGGGAGGTGAGAGTCTTCATAGTGAAGGTGAGGGATGAGGTGGGAGAAAACCCGTCTGGGCTGGGAGTACGACTGAGCAGGCAAGTGCCCTCGGCAGGAATCGAACCTGCGACCTGCGGTTTAGGAAACCGTCGCTCTATCCCCTGAGCTACGAGGGCGGAAGCGGCTAATCTAAGCTCTTCTGTGTGACGATGGAGATAATAGATGTCACAACAGACAAACAGCCCGGGACACTCGAGCTTGCCTTCACGAGAATTCGCTCAGGGCACTCATAATTGCCTGTAACGCTATGGGTTTTGACTGCGTCTACTGGGTACTTCTTCTACACAGCCGAAGTACTAATGTCGGCTGTCGTTTTTGCCCTCCCCTCCCATGGCTCCCGTCCTGCTACGCCCGTTGCTCTCGTCGACGTTTTGGTCGGCTGGTCGTTTGATGTCCAAAGGACGGGCCTTGTTGTTCGCAGATCGCATCGAGTTGCACACGACGAATCTCTTTCGGCGGTCGATCCTGAGGCTCCATCTGCAGGATGTGATCGCTGTGCGTTGGAACGTCGGCCCCGCCAAGACGCGGCTCGCTCTCGAAAGTGCATCTGGGGTCATCGAAATCGACCTGGCGGAGGGACATCAGTGGCACGCGCTGCTCAGCGAGCGACTGGCGATGCAGACTCCCAGTGCTGAGGCGACGCTTATAGCGGGAGCGGCGCGCGATCCACTCCTCGCAGCCGGACTGAGCTGATCGGTGCGCGTGTGAGCGGTCGTCCCTAGATTGGTCGATCCACTCGCCCGACTGCATGGCTCGCATTCTCACCCGCCCGTCCATCTTCTCGTGGGCACTCTTCGACGTGGCGAACTCGTCGTTTACGACGCTCGTCATCACATTCATCTACTCGGCGTATTTCGCCCAGGCGATGATTCCCGGAGAAGACGCGACTCAGCTCTGGACATGGGGCGTTTCAGCATCTGCGATCGCCATCGCTCTACTCGCGCCTCTCGCAGGAGCCGTCGCTGACCGGAGCGCGATGCGCAAGCGAGGCATCCTGATCACGAGTGCGATCTGTATCATCGGTACGGCGTCGCTGTTTTGGATGGAGCCGGGACAGGCGGTTACTGCCATCGTGATCGTCGCTGTCGCCAACGTGTGTTTCGAACTGGGCGGCGTGTTCTATAACTCGTTCTTGCCGGATCTGGCGCCGCCCGAGCACATCGGACGCGTATCGGGCTTTGGTTGGGGGCTTGGGTATATCGGCGCCATCGTAGCGATGCTGATCGCGCTGTATGGCTTGGTGCAGGAAGGGCCGATGCGCGACGCCTTCCTTGGGTTCTTCGGCCTAGAAGCGGTCGGTGGCGAAAACGTGCGCGCGACGATGCTGCTCGTCGCCGTCTGGTTTGCGGTTTTCACTATTCCGTTTGCGCTCATCGTCAAAGAACCGCCGCCCGCACGGACGCCCGTCAAGGCCAGAAAAGCCGTCAAACTCGCGTTCGGTGAACTGCGCGGCACGTTCAACGAAATCCGCACCTACCGGCAGATCGTCCGCCTGCTCGTCGCCCGACTGGTTTACAACGACGGCTTGGTTGTCATCTTTGCGATGGGCTCGATTTTCGCCGTCAACGTGTTCGGCTTCGAACTCTCCGACGTGATCATGCTGGGCATCGTGCTCAACGTAGCAGCCGGAATCGGGGCGATTGCCCTAGGCTTTTTGGACGACAAGATCGGCGGACGCAACACGATTCTGATATCCATCGTCGGCCTGACTATAGCGAGCCTGGGCGTACTGCTCTCGGAATCCCGCGAAGTCTTCTGGGCCTCGGCGATCCTAGCCGGACTCATGGTGGGGCCGAATCAGTCGGCGAGCCGGTCGCTGCTGGGTCGATTTGTACCGGACGATAAAGAGAGCGAGTTCTACGGCTTTTTCGCCTTCTCGGGCCGCGCGACGGCGTTCATCGGCACTATGCTCTACGGCACGCTGCTGAC
>CAXBBB010000029.1:0-10870 GCA_963973615.1 uncultured Rhodothermales bacterium
GCAGCCGCTTCGCCGTCGTGCCGATGCCCGACAGCCCGCCGCCCCCGGACTTCTTCAGATGGATCGCCTCGCTCGGCGACGCGCTGCGCTGCGCCCTCACGCCCACCCACTAACGAAAAGCGCCCCGGCCTGCTCTAACAGGACCGAGGCAGACACCCGAATAAGATGCACGACCAATCTACGAAATCGCCCGAAAAGGGCAACACCGAGAGGGAAGCATGATTCGCCTCTCTCTCTCATTCGGTGGTCACTGGATCGTCGACGACGGCACCGATCACCACGTCGTCCACCTCAGCCGCTCCCGCTTCTGGGCAGCCTGCGCGAGTCTCTACGCCGCACGCACGCATCCCGACGCCGCAGCCGAGCGCACCGAGTACGTCGCTGCCGTGCGCAAGACCGCTACGCCTGTAGCCGAGCGCTGGCGCGTCGACGCGATCGCTGCCTGTATTGAATGCAACGCCGGTTGTACAGACGAATGTCTTGAGCGTGTCGAAGCTACCTCCGAGCAGCTAGTCCGCGACTATCTCGAACAGCGCTGGATCGACCGAGCCGAGCAGAAAGCCCGCATCGCCGCGCGCTATAGCGCCGCTCTCGCTCGCCGCGAGCACCATAGTCCGTTCGGATTCGCCGAGAGTCGCGCTCTCAAAGTCTCACGGAGGGCCGCGTAATGGAAGCCAACCAGACACAAGCTCTCGTCACGACGAACCATCAGGGCGCCGCCCTCGCGTGGTACGACGACGAAGACCGGGTTGCGCTGCTGGCTGACACGCTGTGCCACGGCGCTTCGCCTGCCGAACTCGAACTCTTCCTTCAAGTGTGCCGCCGCACGCAACTCGATCCGTTCGCGCGGCAGATCTTTGCGATCAAGCGCTGGGACAGCAAGGCACGACGCGAGGTCATGACCACACAGGTGAGTATCGACGGCTTTCGCCTGATAGCGCAGCGCTCGGGACAGTACGCCGGTCAGCTTGGCCCGTACTGGTGCGGCCCCGACGGCGAGTGGAAGGAGGTATGGCTCTCCGGCCAACCTCCCGCAGCGGCGAAGACAGGCATCCTCCGGCACGACTTCAGCGAGCCGGTGTGGGGCATCGCGAGGTGGGATAGCTACGTCCAGACGGACAAGAGCGGAAATCCAACAGCTATGTGGCGCAAAATGGGCGACGTCATGCTGGCCAAGTGCTCAGAGGGCAACGGGCTGCGCAAGACGTTCCCGGCCGAACTGAGCGGACTCTACACGCGCGAGGAGATGCAGGGAGCGCCCCGCACCCGAGCCGAAGAAGGCGACCGGCTATCACCCGCCGAGTCGGACGCGTTCGCGGCCGAGGTCGCCGCCGCACTCCCGGCGCGTCTGTTTTCGCAGGACGACATTGACAAGGCCGTCGCGCTGGCGAAGCGGTGCAAGACCCACGACGCCGCCGACGCGCTGAGAGGCAAGCTGACCGAACGCGTCGCCCAGGCCCGCCGTGACGAAGCCGCCACCGTCACCGATGTGGAGGCAGAAGCCGAACCGGACGGCGTCGACGCGCCGACGCAGGACCACCCTAGCTTCAAGCCAGAACCGGCTCAGCCAAGGCGTTTGACCGAACAAAAGCCGAAGCCGCAGTTCTGGGAGACCGTCAAGCGCGACGCCGAGCGCACCGGCCTGTCTCACCCCGAAGGCGAAGACGGCTTCCTGGGAGCGATGAAGGTCACCGTATGGGCCGAACTGAACGACTTTAAAGGCGAGGCTCGGCAGCGCGCCGTCGAAGTGGCAGGCAGCAAGGACAAGGTGACGGCGTGCAACAAGCACGGATTCGAGGCGCACATCAAGCAGAGCATGCAAGACGTCACCATCAGCGAGGCGCTCAGCCGACGGAACGCGTGGTACAAACGCATACGGGCCGTTTTCCTGGGCGAGACGCTGGGCATCGACACGCCCGAGGTGACGAGCCTCACGAAGCTGCTCGATCAGTGCTACGCCGACGCCACATCGAAGGCAGCACCATCCGGCAACCCCGAGCTTCCGCGGAGGATCGGGCGCCACGATCCGCCAAGCGAGCAACGCCCAACCGAGCGCCGCCGCTAACGGACAGCCTCAGTACCCTTCCCGCCGACCACGTGCCCGACTACGTTCCACCACTTCGCAACGCCGAGGAGATCCGAGAGGACATGTCCCTCACGCCAGCCCAGCGCCTGGCGTGGCAGGGGATACGCGCCGTTCAGGGAAGTCAGGATCAGACGAAAGCCGTCGGCACGGCCTACCTCGCCAAACGCTCCGGACTGCCTCGCGAGACGCTGAGCCGTGCGCTTGGCGAGCTCTGGGATGCCGGCGTTTTGCGCTACGAAGGAGGCCGCACCAACAAGCTGCGCAAGCGGCGCTACCGCTGCTACCTCCAGGGCGGGGCACCCAGCGAAGACCCGTTCGAGGAGCCGAAAAAGCGCCGGGGTAGTGCCGAGTTATGTGACGAGAGGTCACAGAGTTGTATGACGAGAGATCACACACGCTCAGAGTTACGTGACGAGAAGTCACACAGCGAAAAAGCCGAGTGTGACGAGAGATCACAGAGTTATGTGACGAGAGATCACACATCCCCCACACCCCCTTATAAGGATCAATCCTTTCAAGAATCCTTACTTCCTTCCATTCCTTCGCTGCCAGCGGGGAATGTGCCCGGTGCGAGCATCGAGGCGGCGAAAGGAAGCAAGCAAGCTGGTGAGAAAGTGGGGATGATGCAGCTCGTTCGCGGCGCTGGTGCCAGTCCTCCGAATCCGTCCGTGCCGTACCAGCCACCCGGACTGTCGCTCAAAGCCGCAATCGAGTGGGGAGGGCGCGTTCACGCCATCCCGGCTGACGTGGTGACCGAGTGGTTCGAGGCGAACGAGCTGACGGACTGGCTCGACCGGCAGGGGGAGAGGGTACGCCGCTGGAAGCCGTGGCTACTGGACTACTGGCGGGACCGCCAGGCTCGGCAGCAGGGCAAAAAGCAGCGTCAAGGCCGGATTGCTCATCCCAAGCCGTCTGCGCCCGTCGGTAGCACGGCCAACCCGAAGCGGCAGGCTGCACCCGAAGCCAGACAGGTCGGCGCATATCTCGACTTCAACCCGGCCGAGATCCGCCGCGCCGTTGAGCGCGAGCAGGCCGAAGCTTCCGCGAAACGATGACGACAGCCCAAGCCCACGCCATCCTCACCGCCGACGGCGACGCGTACTCTGAGGACGACGTCGCCGAACTCACGCAACTGCTCGACTTGCTTGCGCGCCAGGTCGTGATGCCTGCTATACTCACCCGTTCCGACTACGACAAAGAAGAAGCCCATGGCCACCAGCCGACGACGAAGCGTAACCCCGCCCGCCACGCACCAGCGCACCGCGGGAGCGCGACAGGCAGCGCTCTACCTTCGCGTCTCGAGCGACGACCAGGTCAAGGGATACAGTCTGACTGATCAAGAGGCGATGCTCCGTCAGTGGTGCCGAAGCCGAGGCGTTGACGTAGCGGCCACGTTCCGAGACGAGGGCGTCAGCGCGAAGAGCCGCGCCGCCGTCGGCGAGTCGTTCTCTTCTCGTCCGGGCTGGCAGCGCATGATGGAGTGGCTTCGCGGCGATGGCCATGCGTGCGGCCTCGTCCTATTCAAGGACTACAGCCGGTTCAGCCGAGACGCGACCGACGCGCTCGTCACCATCCGCCAACTCGACGCGCTCGGCGTCGAAGTCCAGGCCGCAGAGCAGCCCATCGACTGGAGCGTACCCGAACAGGTCCCGCTCGTTATGCTCTACATCGGCATGCCCGAAGCCGAGAACCGACGCCGCGCGCTCAACATCCGCCGAGGCGTGCAGCGTGCCCACATGGAAGGTCGCTGGATTCAGACCGCGCCGACGGGCTACGTGAAGCGCTACGATGACCGGGGCAAGCCGTACATCGTACCTGACCCCGACACCGCTCACCTTGTACGCGACGCGTTTGGCCTGGCCGCCGCTGGCGATCTGTCGATCGACGCGATACGCAAGAAGCTGAGGAAGCGAGACGGCAAGATGCTGTTTCGCAGCGCATTCCGGTTCGCCCAGATGCTCCAGAACCGGGCGTATCTCGGCGAGGTGCACGTCAAGCCGGACGCCGCTCAGGGCATTCGCGAACACTGGGTCGAAGGCGTTCACGACGCGCTCGTGAGTCAGGCCACGTTCGACCGCGCGCAGCTGCGCTTTCAATCAGACGCGCGGCGGATCAAGACGAAGCTCGTCGATGAGCTTCCACTCAGGCGCCACCTGCTCGATCCGTCGACGGGAAAGCGTCTCGGCGGATCGGGGTCAAAGAGTCGCCATGGATATAAGGTGTGGTACTATCACGGCAGAGGCAAAGGAGCCTTCCGCATCAAGGCGGACGACGCGCACGAGCAGTTCACCGGCTACCTGCGCTCGATCAATCTGAGCGGCCCGGTGATGCGTCTCTTCCGCGCGATTCTGACCGAAGTCGTTGAGGAGCGTAGCGAAGGGGCAGCCTCGCGCCTATCCGTTCTGACGCGCAAGAGGGGAGAGGTGCAAGAGCAGCTCGACGCCGCAGATGACCTCTTTATATCGGGCAAGCTCGGACCCGAAGCCCATGCCCGCGCGACGGACCGATACCACGCTGAGTTGCAGCGCGTCGCCGACGGCGTGCGTGAGATCGAGGCGCTCAAGGGCGCCAACGCCGAAGCTGTAGGGTGGGGCGTCGCTCTGCTGGGCAGTCTCGACGAGGCGTGGAAGCGCGCTCCCATCGAAGGAAAGAGCGCTTTGGTGGGTTCGATCTTCCCTTCTGGACTGATCGTACAAACGAGCGGATGTCGAACCCCTGAACCGTCGAGCATTCTGACGCTCTTATCGGCCCCTACGCTATCTGTGGGAGGTATAAACAAAGCAAGCCCGACCCCCGAAGGGGCCGGGCTTACCGGGAGGTGGAGGTGCCGGGAGTCGAACCCGGGTCCGAGTGAGCGGACAAAGCAGGCGTCTACGTAACCTAGCCGTCTTATTGTTGATCTCGCGTCCTATCCATAGCCAAACGGCGAGGCCGGATAGAGCGCCAGGCTGATTGAGTTAACACGGTCAGCCTCAGCCGGTGGCTTTCCGCATCATCCTATCTTAAGTCGATGCCTCGTTACCTTGCCGATAGGCAAGCGCGGTAGGAGACAGCTGGGGCTTTACGCCGCCAGCGCGTACGAGTAGTCGTTCGCAATTATGGTTTTCCAGTCGGATTAACGAGGATCCTGGAATCCTCGGCACGCAACCTGTTGCGCGACTCACCCGTCGAAACCGGAACACCCCCATGTGTTCAAAGAACGTACGCCGAAGCGTGGGTGAGATACCCCTCGGGTGGGCTCAGGTTCCTTCCCTGCCCTTCTGAATGGCGGCCTCGAATCCATTCGCTTTCATCGCGTCCAGTAGCGGCGGCTCGATGGCGCGACGCAGATTGCTAGGCAAGTAGCCGATCTTATTTCGCGCACCGTCGAAGTAGACGCGGTACGGGTGGACGAGTACACGGACGCGGTTCGAGGCCATCTGTAGCACCTCTAAATGGGCTTCGACCCGGTATATACCGGCTTGGCTAAATATCCTGGGCTGCGTTTCGAGGGCGACAGCAGATGAGTCGTCAGCGATTTGCCATCCAGCTTCTTGCAACGCCTGCACTACGTCCGCATGTGCCGATAGAGTTGAAGCCTGCTCTGCGTAGTCGAAATACGGCGGCGCGAGTGTCGGTGCGCAGCCGGAAAAAGCGATCAACAGGAGAGCGGCGGCAAGGAAGGAGTGCATCGGAAGCAGAGGCAAAAAAAACAGCCGGACGGAAACGCTCACCCATCGTTCCGTCCGGCTTGTGCAGGTCGCTGCACGCGGCATCCTGTTTGGATACACGTGTTGTACGAGCAACGTGCGTGCCATACCTAATAGAGGCTAAGTTTTTTTGTTTCAGTGGGTTAAGGGGTAGTAAAAATTGCCCTTTGTGTCCACGATCCCACCTTGAGGTGCGGAGTATACAGGACACTACGCTCTCTAAGCGTGGTCAATTCCCTGAACCGCATGAGCGGATCGGCCAACCGTCTCAGATCGCCTGCCGAGTGCGAAGCTTTGGTTGGCGGTGGGAACTCAGAGGTAGCTCACCCTATATTACTCATCCTTCGAGACGCCTCAATATCTACCCTCTTTTCTATGCCCTGCGGACGCAAGCGCAAACGACACAAGATCGCCACTCACAAGCGCAAGAAGCGCCTGCGCAAGAATCGTCACAAGAAGAAGCGCTAGACGCTGACTTTTGTGGGCTGTCTCTCAACTGAGGGGCAGCCCTTTTTTGTGCGCGTTCGTACTTTGCTCTCTCTCACTACCATTCGCCTCAGATTCGCTCGCATGTCCCGTTCGAGTACGCTAGGATTTCTCTTCGGCAGTGCTGCCGGTCTCGCCGCTGGTTTGCTGCTCGCGCCCGAGGAAGGGCAGAAGCTGCGTCGCCGCGTTGTCTACCAACTCGAGCGCTTGGGCGACCGCGCTACGCGTCTGTCCGAGTTGATGCAGCGTTCAGATGCCGATGTCGACGCGACCGCGCGTGGTACGGGGCAAGCCGTCGTGCGCAATGCACGTGAGGAAGCCGCCCGCATCCGGGCCGAGATTGACGCCCTGATCGGCGAGGTCCGCTCGGTCGATTCTGCCTGACGCTTTACTATGCCTGACTTTACGATTCTGATGCCGCCCGCTGAGGGTAAGCAGACCGGCGGCAATCCGCTCGCCCCGGATATGTTTGACATCCGCGCAGGCGGAACGTTCAACTATTTTCGCGAACTCAATCCTGAACGCAAAAAGCTGATTGCTGCCCTTCAGGAGTTTGTCCGTACAGGCGAGGATGCGCACGAAAGCGTGTTCGGCGTCAAAGGAGACACGCTCGCTCAAGCGTTAGAAGACAACCTGAACCTGTCCGGCGCGCCGCTCATGGCTGCGCTCGAACGGTACAGTCCGGGTGTCATGTATCAGTCGATGGACTTTCAGGGCTTGCCGACAGGCGCTCAGCGGCGCTTTCTGGAACACACCGTTATCGTCTCGGGGCTCTACGGACTGCTCCGCCCGGACGACCTGATTCCTGTCTATCGCCTCAAAATCGATGCGTCACTGCCCGAAATCGGCAAGGTCAGTACGTTCTGGCGTCCACGTGTGAGCGAAGTGCTCAACCGAACGGTTAAGGGACGCATCGTGTGGAATCTTCTGCCCAACGCGCATCAGGACGTTTGGGACGACGAGCACACGTACGAGGAGCAGTTCTTGGTCAAGTTCGTGCGCGAGAAAGCAGGCGAGCGTTCGACAGTTTCGCATGGCGCTAAGCAACTGCGCGGTCAACTCGTCAACTACATCGCACGCGAGACCGTAGATGATCTCGAAGGACTGCGCGAGTGGCGTGCGCCCGATGGCTACCGTCTCGATGAGCACTCGACTGAAACCGACGCGGACGCCAAGACGACGACGCTCGTCTACGTGCGCAAAGGCTGATGGGGAAGCCCGTCGTCATCGGAATCGCGGGCGGTTCAGGGTCCGGCAAGTCGACGGTGTTGCGGACGATCGTCGAGGCGTTCGGACCGGAGCGCATTGCCGTGCTCGATCACGATGCGTACTACAAGGATCTGGCGCACCTGCCGCCAAAGATCCGAAGTGAATTCAACTTCGACCACCCGGACGCGCTCGAAACCCAGCTAATGGCCGAGCATCTCGACACGCTCCTAGAGGGCGATACCGTCGAGAAGCCACGCTACGACTTTGTCAACCACAGTCGACTAGCCGATACGAACACGGTTCGGCCTCGCCCTGTCATCATCGTCGAAGGTATCCTCGTTCTCGCCGAGCCCGAACTGGTCAAGCGGATGGACATCAAGCTGTTCGTCGATACCGCCGACGACATCCGGCTCATCCGCCGCTTGCGTCGCGACATCGAAGAACGGGGACGTTCGGCAACGTCGGTAATCGACCAGTACGAGCGGACGGTTCGCCCGATGCATCTGGAGTTCGTAGAACCCTCCAAGCGCCTGGCCGACGTGATACTCCCGCGTGGCGGTCATAACCAGGTCGCCACAGAAATGGTGATGGCGCGCATCGAGACCCTACTGAATCGGTGATTTTTGCCCGCGCTCGTTACGCACTTCTCTTAGCGATTGTGTTGATTGGCTGTTCAAGCTCGAAGGTGAAAGAGCCAAAGGAGCAAGCATTCGAGTGTTATCAGGGGTTCTTTGTATATCACGACTTAGCTAAAACAGTGGCTATTATCGTCTTTCCTACTGCTCGTGGTGGATCTGTCGATTATCAAAGCCAAGTCATGGTTGAGATGTTGGCTTCTGGTAAGATGGGGCCGCGTAATTTGTATGACACACTTTACAAGGTGGGATGGTCGCAAACCTCAAAAAGTTGGAGCCGCGTGCCAATGCAATCCGTAAACCTGACTCGTTATGAGTCGCAAGATTGCCTGGTTGGATTAGGTGTTGACGATGGGGCTTCTGTTGTTGAAATAATTAGAACTAAAACAATTGACAAGGGCGGACAGCGAGTCGAGGAAGTACACACGCTCGACAACTATGGTACTTCTGAGTCTTCCTATTACCTGCAGCTTCAGGAGGATCAGGGCGAGGTGTGGGTACAGTACAGAGGAGGCACGATTTAGAAATCCTTGCTAGTTCGAAGCAATCCATCATGCACGAGATCAGGTGCGAGAGTGTGGTGTGTAACATGGTCTGAGAGTTTCTCAGACCATCCACCTGTGAGTACGACGGTTACCGGCACATTGAGGTGGGCACGCAGGCGGGCAAGCATTCCGTCAACCGACGCGACGAATCCCCACCAAGCGCCGGACGCGAGGGAGGAGGCGGTATCCGTTCCGATTAGGGCGGGTGTGTCGGTTAGATCAACTGTAGGGAGTTGGGCAGTGTCTCTAGCGAGCGATCTGAGTTGAAGTGTTGGGCCGGCGGCAATGGCTCCGCCCAGATACCGATTACCGACGAGGACTTCATAGGTGACGGCGGTGCCAGCATCGACGACGACCAGGGCCGGGGCATCGGGATAGCGGGCGTGCGCACCCAGAGCGGCGGCGATGCGGTCAGCGCCTAGCGTGTGGGGCGTACGGTAGGCGATCTGGATCGGAAGCGGATCGCGTGCGCTGAGCAGGTGAAGCGGGACGCCGGAAAGGTCACGTTCGAGCGCATCTCGCAGCGGTTCGTTTGCCGATGGGACGACGGAGGCGATAGCGATCCGCGAGGTGTCAGCGGGCAGGTGCGGTGCGGCGAGGCCGTCGGTGAGTGCAGCCGTGGCGAAGCCGAATCGAGACGCGACACGAGCTTCACGCCAGACGATCCCTTTGACGTTCGTGTTGCCCACGTCGATAGTGACGATGGCGCCGTTCACGAGTCTGGTGATCGAAACGTGACGTCACCTGCGCGGAAGAGACGAATGCCGTCGGCCAGATCAAGGCGCAGCGCTCCATCGTCGGCGACTCCGAGCAGGCGTCCGGTTGTGGGAGTTGAGTCGTGCATGCGCCATAGAGAGACGTGGTCGCCCAATCCGTCCAGTCGCGATTCGTAGAGGGTGCGCAGCGTCGTCGCTCGCGTTTCGCCGATGAGCGGGAGAAAAGCACCAAGGTGCTTCAGCAGCGCCTCCAGCACATCGCCGCGCTGGACCGGGCCTCCGGCGCTCTCTTCGAGCGACGTAGCTCCATCGATGCCCTCGCTGGCTCCACGCGCTACGTTGATGCCAATGCCGAGTATAAGCGCATCTGATGCTCCCGCGCGCTCCATCAGAATGCCGGAGAGCTTCTTCCCGTTGATACGCACGTCGTTGGGCCACTTGACGGCGGCTCGGGATCCGGTCACGTCCTCTGCCGCTCGCGCTATCGCCAGCGCCGCCGCCATAGGTGTCGGCACGTCGCACGCGGAGAATGAGCGACAGAGCGAGGGCGCTGTGAGGAGGCGTTTGCCACGTCCGGCCCAGCCGTCCCCGACCGTTGGTCTGCTCGTCTGCAATGACGAGCGCGCCGTGGGGAGCAGCGTGCTTGGCCCAGTCACGCGCGGCATCGTTCGTCGACCCAATCGAGGCGTGCCAGCGACACGGGTGTCCGATGGATGCTCCCGAATCCGTTATCGCCCGCTCAACCCATGTCGGGACGACTTGCGCTTCGGATGCGGGTGGAGGATCTTCAATCATGACGGTAGCTCGACGCATCACTCTCTTACGCTTTGTTCAGTGCGCGGTTTGCCTGCTGATTGGGGCTTCCCTTTCACCTGCTGTGGCGCAGGAGCCTCCTCGGTCGGCTTCGAGCGATGTGTACCGCGCCGTCGTCGCACTCGAAACGGCAGGGAGTGTATTGGAGGCGAAAGTTCGTCTGGATGATGCGCTGACTCGATCCCCGAGCGACGCCCAAGCGCGCGTCGCCAGAGCGCGTGTGTTGCTGCGAATGGGTCGCCCGTCGGAAGCGCTGACAGATGCCCGCCTGGCCACCGATGCGATTCCCAGCGACGGCGTCGCCTGGCTGACGCGGATGGAGGCGGCGCGGCTTTCGGGACGTGCGAACGAGGCGCGTCGAGCGGGTGATCGAGCGGCGGCGTTGGCGTTGACGAGCGCTCCGCTGCACGTGCGGCTGGCTTGGAATGCGCGGCTCCTGGGGAATCTCAAGCAGTCCGAAGCCTTTGCGCGTATTGCCGTTCAGCAGGACCCTCACTATGCGCCTGCGTATGCCGAGCTGGCTCGCGTCTTTGACCGGCAGGAACTGGAAGACGCCGGGGCGTCGGTAGTCGTGCGGGGGATTGCAAGTGGCGTTCTGGCGCGCGAAGCGTTTGCGCCAGGAAGTGCGCTGGCTCGCTGGGCGGATCACCCCGAAGTCCGTCGCGCACTGCGGTGACTAGTGACCTTCGCG
>CAXBBB010000030.1:0-10485 GCA_963973615.1 uncultured Rhodothermales bacterium
AAAGCGGCTTCCGCCAGAGAACAGCGGTGACGAGTGCTACACCGGCGGGAAGTACGAAGAACGGAAGACCGCTCTGCTCAAACTGCCGCGCGAGATAGCCACTCAGTCGACTATCGTGATGGCTCGCATACTCAATCCACCCGAATAGCCAATCGAGGAAATTGTAGAGCCAGTCAAGCATGGAGTCTTGCTAGACGTATTGTTTCTAGAGATCGTCGGGGTGGAGCGCGAGTAGCTTGCCCCGATCCGGTGAGGCTGTAGCCGTATGAGGCCGCTTAACAAAACAGGCTCTGGCGCGCAGAGCACGGGGATTGTGAGCGAGCAAAGTAGACGCCACAGTCCGCACGTGGCAAGTCGTTCGCTTCTGCGTCGCCCGCTGCCAAGGGTTATACGGCAGCTTGGTACAAACCGGGCACAGCTCCACAAACGCAAAATACTTTCGTACAGTTAAGATGTCGCCTCGATTAAACGCAGCAAGCGAAAGCTGCTCGAATGCTCCGACACTGAGATGAAGCAACAGACCGTCATCGAAGAGAGGCTCAGCTTCGACTTCCGGAAACGTCTCTGCCAACGCGACAACGAAGGGATGCTGCTCTTCTTGGTCAAGCAGCATAACCAGTGGTTTACCTGCTCAACGTGACCATTTGCGACGCCACCTGTCCACCGGCTTGGGCGCGGATGACGTAGAGTCCAGCGGGCAGGTTGGAGGCATCGAGGCGGAGAACCTTGGACTCGCGCGCGTCCATGCGCTCGGACAGCAGGGTGCGGACGCGCTGGCCGAGGACGTTGTAGACCTCCACCGTGACCATCCCCGTCTGATCGGTAGATACCGCAAACTGCGTCTCATTACCGAACGGATTGGGCGATGCGGCTTGCATCTTGACGACAGGCGGAGTGACCTGCGCGTACGTCTGCTCGGGTGCTAGTCCGAAGACGAGCAGCAGAAGCAGTGAAAAGATGAGTCGGTAGCTGTTGGGCATGGTGTATTGGACGATACTGTCCTCGAATATGTTTTGTCTGGCCGTAACGCACTTCAAAAATTGATCCGACTCCTGACCCTCCTACTCCTCGCCGGAACACCACTCGCCGCCTCACCCGACGAGCCGCCTAGCGTTTCGGCCCAGCGGACGCAAGGTAGCATCGTCGTCGACGGAGCGCTCGACGAAGAAACGTGGCAGCTCGCCGCGATCGCGTCTCAGTTTCGACAATTCGACCCAGTCGAGGGAGCCGCAGGTTCGCAAAGGACTGAGGTACGAATCGCGTATTCGACGACCTCGCTCTACATCGGCGCTCGCCTGTTCGACGACACTCCTGATGCCATCCGCACCATTCTGGGACGCCGCGACGATGCCGACGGCGATGCGTTCTCGGTCAGCATCGATGGATTTGCCGACGGGCGGACGGCCTATCGCTTCGCCGTGAATGCAGCAGGCGTTCAGGAAGACGGGATTCAAAACGGCAACAACTACGATGGCTCGTGGGATGCCATTTGGACGTCGGCGGTGCGCCGAGATAGCGAAGGCTGGACAGTCGAAATGCGGATTCCCTATTCGATGCTGCGTTTTTCCGAACGTGACATGCAGACGTGGGGCATCAACTTCGTGCGCGTGATCCCACGCACGTCCGAGCAGTTGGAATGGTCACTCGTGACGCGTGACGTGCGATCGCGGGGCGTCGTTCAGGGATTTGGTAGATTGACCGGCATTCAGGGTGTCAAGCCGCGCAGGGCCATTCAGATCACGCCATACGTGCTCTCAGGAGGGCGCGCGGAGCCGGGCATCGGTCGTGTCGAAACTGGCGGACAGTTCGATGCCGGTGCCAACGCCAAAATCGGTCTGTCGTCGAACGCGACGCTCGACCTCGCCTTCAATCCCGACTTCGGACAAGTCGAGAGCGATCCGGCCGAACTCAACCTGTCGGCTTTCGAGACGTTTTTCTCGGAACGACGGCCGTTCTTCGTCGAGGGACTCGACCTGTTCCAGACCAACGGCGATGCTGGGCAAGCGCTGTACACGAGACGCATCGGCCAAAATGCGCCGATCATCGGAGCCGCCAAGCTGTTTGGCCAGCGCGAGGGCGGACTGAGCTACGGCGCGCTCGCCGCGACGACTGGCGACGACTTCTCGCCCAACCGATCATTCGCTGCGTTCCGCCTGCTCCAGCGGCGCGGCACGTCTGAATATGGTGCCCTCGTCACCGCCTTCGACGACAAGCTGACCGGTGGCAACCGGCGCGCGTTCGCAGGCGTCGCCGACTGGAACCTGCAACTGTTCGACGACACGTATCGCGTATCCGGCAACCTCTCGGCGAGCCACCGGACGACGGCTGATCTGGACGGTGAGATGGGCTTTGCCGGATCCATCGAAGGCGAGCGGTTAACCGGCGATTGGCGGTACAGCGCAGGCATCAACCTCACCGACGATCAGTTCAGCCTCAACGAGATCGGACGTTTGCGCCGCAACAACACGATAGGCCTGAGCGGGCGCGTGTCGCACGAACTCAATGGCGGGCAGCCCATCGGCGGGTTTCGGCGCGTGAGCTTTCGCATGTTCAGCGGTAACTCGTTTACGTACGACAAGCGGCTCTCGCAAGGCTTCGGGGTCTTCGCGTTCAGCAACTTCGAGCTAAACTCGTTTCACTCGTTCGAGGTCAAGGTGACGACAGACTATCTGTTTGGCGGCTATGACCAGTTCGAGACGCGGGGATTGGGAGCCAATGCGCGCCCGCGTCAGCTGAGCGTAGGCATCGATTACGACACCGACTCACGCAAGCTGTGGCGCGTCTCGCCCGAAGCGGAGGTTTCTATCGACGGCGATGGACGCTTCGGGGTATCCGGCGAGTTGGGTGCAAGCTGGCGCGTTTCGGACCGCTTCGACGTACGCGGCGACGTCAGCTACGACCGCGATAGAGGAAGCAGAAGCTGGATCGCCAACGAAGCGTTTCGGCAGGACAGCGACGGGTGGCGCATTGGCAACGACCGCAACGACCCGGGCGCCGACGACGCCGACTTCCCCCGGCTCGGCCCCTCCCCTATCCTCGACGACGCCGTTCGCCTGCGCACCCCGCTCGCCGATGGCACGCTCTACGTTCCGCTCTTCGGCCTGCGCGATTCCGAGCAGATGGAAGTCCAACTCCGCGCCACGACGACGTTCACGCCGACGATCTCGCTCCAGTTGTTCTCCCAACTCTTCGCCACACGCGGCACCCACCGCAACTTCGACCTGCTGGCAACTGCCGACGAGCGCCTACCATTCGACGCCTATCCCAAGCGGGCCGAGTTCAGTTTTGCCTCGTTCCAACTCAATACGGTCTTCCGCTGGGAATACCAGCCCGGCTCGACACTCTTTCTAGTCTGGACCCAATCGCGCAACATCTCGGACGACTTGCGCGGATTTGAGAGCGCTAACGAGAATCTATTCGACCAATCCGCACGCGATCAATTCGGCGACGTATTCGGCCGCTACCCGACCAACGTACTCCTGCTCAAACTGAGCTACCTGATCCTGCGGTGACACTCTCCGCCTGGATTACCGTCATATCGAGCCTGTCGAGACCGTCGTTCTTTGTCTCCTAGGATAGAGAACGCAAGTTGCGTCCTACTCCCATGTAGTCGTTGCGAGGAGCGCAGCATCACGGATGCGCAGCAGCCTGCCCTCGGCTTGATCGGGGGACGCGGCAACCTCGCGATCCAGCGCGCTGTGGAGCGCGATTGCTTCGCTTCGCTCGCAATGACTCCAAGCGAGGGAATACACACAACTTGGGTTAGAGACTCTTCGACTTCCCTCAGGATGACGAAACCGAGGTTTGAGGCATGTCAGAACGACACGTCGTGTCCTGATGCCTCTCCCAGCTCACCCCTCCAACTGCGTAATCAACTCGATCTGGTTGAGGATCTGCTGAACGCGGAAGCATTGGTCGAACGGTCCCGAGTAGACGGCGTCCTTGCCCTTCGAGTGGACGGTCCACGCGTGCGCTTCGGCGCGTTCCCACGTGCAGCCCGTAGCCCGTACGAGTTGGACGATCACTTCGTCGAACGTGTGCGTGTCGTCGTCGAACAGGAGGACGCGCCACGGAGCGGTAATTCGAGTAGCGACGTCGTCGAGTACGTCGACCTCAACGTCTGGGGTGTCAACAGTAGCGGTGGGGTACGTCGGGCGCATGGCGATCAGGCGGACGCTAGTTCGTGGATCTCAACGGCGAAGTCTTCCATCACCGCGTTGGCGAGCAGTTTTTCGGCCAACGACCGGGCCGTCGCGTGGGCGGCTTCTCGCGAGTCGGCTTCGATCTCTACGACGGCGAGCTTACCCATACGAACGCTCGTCACGTCGCCGAAGCCGAGTTGTCCGGCGGCTTGCTGTACGGCTTTGCCTTGCGGGTCGAGGATCGACGGGCGGAGGGTGATGGTGATGTGGGCGCTATACGTCATCGGGAGCGGGTTCGGCGGATCGGACGGCTTTAAAGAGGTGGAGGGCGGCGTTCACCAACCCCCACGAAAGGTACAGCGCGAGTGCCACGAGCAATCCTTCAGGAATCCAGACAAGCGTACCGATGGCGGCCAGCAGGTAGAGAATCGCCTTGACGGGCGCCGACTTCACGTAATACGCCGACGGACGCGGCCCGGCGTCGAACGGCACGTTGCTCACCATCAGTAGCGCCAGCACGATCGAGACGATGGCGAGGGCGCGCGGCGTAATGCCCGGAAGCAAGATGGTCTGCTCCTGCAAGTTGAGCACGATCGCCACGATTGCGGCAGCTTGCATGGGAATCGGAAGTCCAGTGAACGTCCCCTTTTTCTCGCCGTCGAACGTGATGTTGAAGCGGGCCAGCCGGACCGCGCCACACAAGACGGGAAGCGCCGAGACAAACAACCCGAGCAGTTTCATCTCTTGGAGCGCGACGTTGTATATCAAGAACGACGGCGCGAGACCGAACGAAACCACGTCGGCGAGCGAGTCCAACTCGACTCCGAACTGGCTCTGTGAGTTGGTCAGGCGCGCCATCATGCCGTCGAGCAAGTCGAAAAACCCAGCGAGCACGATCAGCCAACAGGCTTGGGTGTAATCGCCGTGCTGAATCTGTATCACGGCGATGAAGCCGCTGAACAGATTCATCAGGGTGAAGAACGACGGCACGACGGTCCGTGGGATACGGCGGCGCGCCAGTTTGCGGCGGGGGCGTGGGATTCGTGCCATCGGTTAGGCCACCAACACGGCTGGTTCCAAATCGGCAGGTACTTCGTGTACCGGCTCGGGATCGGGAAATCGTCCGATGACAGTTAGTCCGGCCTGGACCTTATCGCCCAGTTGAACGCCGATTTGGACATGTGGGGGCACGAGGACATCCATCCGCGAGCCGAACTTGACGATGCCAAAGCGCTGTCCACTATGCACCCGGTCGCCCACGCCGATGTGGTAGACGATACGGCGCGCGACGGCTCCAGCGATTTGTTTGAACAGTACGCGGTTTCCAGAGGGATGCACCAGCCCGATCTGCGAGCGTTCGTTTTTCTCGCTGGCCTTGGGATGCCATGCGACGAGGTAGTCACCGGGCACATACTCGGCGTACTCGATCTGTCCGTCAGCCGGAATGCGGTTGACGTGGACGTCGAGCGGCGAGAGGAAAATCGAGATCTGCTTGGCCGGTCCTTTGATGTAAAGCGGTTCGTAGGCGACGTCCTGCACCACGACGACTTTGCCGTCGGCAGGCGAGACCAGCAGCTTGCCCATTTTCGCTTCATCGGGCGTCACGCGGGCGGGATCGCGAAAGAAGTAGAGTGTGAATCCCAGCGACAGCATCGCCAGGACGTAGAACAGGCCGCCTGCCGCTCCGCCGAGCACGAAGCCCAGCGCGGCGAGCACAAGGGACAATACGCCGACGACGAGAATGATGAGGTAGCCTTCTCTTGCGAACACGGCAGGCGGATCTGGTGGATGATCATACAAGATAGCCGGGTTCACGCCGCTTTTCCGTTCCGACCGTGTGACGGCCCGGCGATGACGGGCTTCCAAGAAAAAAGCCGCCCGATCCTGCTGGACCGAGCGGCTTTGCATCAGAGCGAAGCAGCCGGTTTACGAGTTGATAAACGGGCCGGCGATGTCGAGGACTGTCGCCATGTCGAGCGGCTCGTCGAACGCTTCGCTGATCTGCTGGCGCGTGTAGCCCGGCAGCGCAGCCGCAAGGTCGACGCCTGCTTGCGTGACGTTGTCTTCGCTCGGCGTACCGACGCCTGGTCCGTAGACGGCGGCGATGGCAGCGGGCGCATCCGGCTGATCGAGCGGGATCCACCCTTTGTTTCCACGCAAACGGCGGATCGCGGCGGCGTGACGTGCTTCGACCGAGTGGATCTGGAGCGCGACCGTGAGGTAGCCCAGGTTCTCGATGCTCGCCGCCTGGCCTTTGTAGGCGCGCACGCCGGTATCCTCGAAACCC
Source organism: uncultured Rhodothermales bacterium (assembly GCA_963973615.1). Taxonomy (GTDB): domain Bacteria; phylum Bacteroidota; class Rhodothermia; order Rhodothermales; family BA12; genus CAXBBB01. The sequence continues at coordinate 6,430 of CAXBBB010000030.1, forward strand.
TGCGCGAGGGCTTTGATCAGATCGTAGCTGCTCAGGTAGTCGACGCCACCAGCGGTGAAGGTAAAGTCGTCGTCCTCAAACGAGACGGGCGTTCCACCCGCGTCATTGATCGCGCTCGTGAGGAGCGTGACGTGGGCGTCCTCGTCTTTGCGAATCTGCTCGAAGAGCGGAGCGTCGACCGAGTCGATGCGCCCCGTGGCGATGGCCTTGCGGTAGAACGAGCGCTCGAGGTACTCGAGCGTCAGGGCATAGTTGAGGATGTCGAAGTCGGTGGCTGCGGACGTAAACGTCGGGTTCGCGGCCAGAGCTTTCTTCGCCATTCCAAAGAACGGCAGCATGGAGAGCGCGGCGGCTCCGCCAATGCGGGCGGTCTGGGAGAGAGCGTCTCGGCGCGAGGTGGGCGCACCGTTGGCTTCGATGTCGAAGCGAGTTAAGAGATCGGTATTCATGTCGGAAAAGAGAGTCAGAGGTAGGAGAGAGTCGGCGCGGCCTTACGAGGCGGGCACGTTGATGGCGCGGACCGTATTGCGGATGAATGGCGCAGCTCCGCTAGCTCCGAGCACCTGATCCGGTGTGAACGCGCGGTCCAACCCGTTGGCGTCGATGACACCCGTTCCAGAAATGCGGTTGTTGACGATCAGGTCGCTGATGACCGATGCGTGGCGCGCTTCGACCGAGACGATCTTGCCCGCTACAGCCAGCAAGCTGCGGCCTGCCGTGTCGCGCGAGAAGTAGCGTCCGGCTCCGTTGTAGGCAGCGACGCCTAGATCTTCAAAGACTTGGGCCGTTCCCAGCACGCTCGTCTTGTCGCTAAAGTTGATAGAATCAAAGTTCGGGGTGAGACCACCGATGGCGTTGTTGCCCAGTGCGGCAGCAAGGAAGTCGCGGTGGATCTCTTCGTGGGCCTGCAGGTCGCGCAGGACCGACTGCTCGTCGGACGAGAAGATGGTGCCGAACGCGCTGTTGGCGGTGACGGCGGCGTAGAAGGCAGCTTCGAGTTGCTCGAGCGCGTAGGCGTAGTTGAGAATGCCGGTGTTCGTCGAGAAATCGAGCGTGACGGTATTACCATCGCCATTGCCCGTCACCGGGTCGTCGTCGTCGCAGGCAGTGAGTAGTGTGGTTGCGCTGAGGGCAGCCGTTCCGGCACCTAGGATTTTGAGCAGGTCGCGACGGCTGTGCGTGCGCACGGGAGCCGGGGAGGTCGGGGTCGACATAGAGTGGAGAGAGATTTCGTTAAGTAGGCCGAGGCGTCCCCGGCTATAGGAATCGGGAGTGCGTCTGGCAGTCTCGATTGGGTATAGGTAAGATGATCTCACATGCAATCCGGGTCCATCCAAAAGGCTCAAATGCCCGTCTCGCTGCACGATGGTATCTCCTGTAATCGTCCCGCAACGACACAATAGGGCACTTTGTACCAATGACGTTCCGGCTACTATCCACATCGTGCCCATCGGCGACTCACATGTGTTCACTCGATGCCAAGCCTCTGAGTTAGCTTGTCTCCTCCCTCCTCACCGATGCCATGCTTCTCCCCTTTCGCAACCGCACGCCCGACCTACCCAGCGACGTGTATCTCGCTCCCTCAGCCACGGTCATCGGCGACGTGACGATGGGCGCGCAATGCAGCATCTGGTTCGGCGCCGTTCTCCGGGGCGACGTAAACTGGATCCGGCTGGGCGACCGGTGCAATGTGCAAGACGGAGCCATCGTACACGTCACCAATCGCACCTCACCGACGTGGCTCGGCGACGACGTGACGGTTGGACACGGAGCCATCGTACACGGCTGCACGGTCCGCGACCGGGTGCTCGTCGGAATGGGAGCCGTCGTGATGGACGATGCAGATGTCGGCGAAGGAAGTCTGATCGGTGCCAGAGCGCTCGTTACGGCTCGGACGCAGATTCCGCCGCGCTCGCTCGTGCTGGGTAGCCCCGCCCGCGTCGTCCGCGAGTTGACCGACGACGAAGCAGCCTACGCAGGATCCCTCGCCTCCAGCTACGTCCGCTACAGCCGCGACTTTATGGCCCAAGCACGCGGGGAAACGATGGAGGGAAACCCGTACTACGACCGACCGGACCGAGTCGATGTGCCGCCGATGCGTGGCTAGATCAGCGCCACAACTCGCGCAATCGGCGGCTGTCGTTCTCGAAGTTGACCGTGCCGATCGACAGCGTCACCGTTCCCGTACCCAGGTATCCGGCGACGAAGAGGTTGTCCTCGCCCGCGTGATACAACCGCGCGCCGATGCCGCCAAAGGCTCGAAGGGGAAGCCGGTCGCCCTCGCTTCCCACGTCCGACCCGACCCGGAACGTGAACTGATCCTCGATGGCGTTATAGACTTGAGCGAGCGATGCCTGAGCGGTGAACTGAAGGTCAAAAGGGAGCATCGGCACCAGGTACGAAGGCGAACGCGCCTCGACCGTCAGCGCGAGCACGTCATTGTCGACGAAGCGTTGCCGACTCGTCCCAGCGATGTAGTGATTACTGAGTTGAGGCAGCAGCAGGTACGAGAGGTCGCCTTTGCTGTTTGGCCGCGTCGTCACGGCAATCGTACGCATAGCGAGTGTGGCGTCACGTCCCAGCGGGAGGTACCCATAGGCGCTGACGGCCAAGCGTCCGTACCGATCGTCCGTGCCGCCAACTCCGACGAACTCCTCCACTTGCGCATCGACGAAGTAGCCACGGGTCGGACGCTCATTGGCGTCGCGCGTGTCGCGGATCAGTCGCAGTCCCGCTGTGATGCCGGTTACCCCTCGCGTATCGTCGAGTACGGCCTGGTCGCGCGGAAGCAGCATGTCCTCCGGGTTCTCTTCCTCGTCCACAATGCGTGGGCGGTTGAGATGCCGGAGACCACCGTAGCCATGAACGCCGACGCCCCTAAGCACGTTGCGCCCTACGCGGAGCCACGTCTCTTGCCGCACGACGCGCGTCAGCACGCGTCCGTCCTCGGGGGCATCCGCTCCCAGGCCAAAGAACGGGCGGCGGCGGGTGACTTCGTGCTGGAGCAGCAGATTCCCGTACCAGCCAGGTTCGCGCACGTCACCCAGTTCGGTGTGCAAGCGGTAGCGTCCTCGATGCTGCGCCGGATACACGTCGAGGCGGCTGATAAACTCCCGCTCGTCGTCTCGGACGCGTAGGCCGACCGGAAGCCCCCAGCCGTACGATCCACCCCAGATGCGCAGAACGTCGAGCGTCGGTCGGACCGTGACTTGCGCCGCCGATGGAGATGCCGATGCGAATCCGAGTGCCAGAAGCAGGGAGAAGGCCAGTATCTTCGACGGCGAAACGCGCACGCTTCTTTTGATTCGAGACGATATGACCATACTGATCGTGGGGGGCGGTGGACGCGAGCACGCGCTCGGGTGGGCACTCCAACAGACTTCCAACGCCCGCCTATTGTTCGCGCCGGGCAACGCCGGTACACGCGCACTAGGCGAGAACGTCGCCGTCGCAGCAGACGACCTGGACGGTCTGACGCGCTTGGCAACCGAGCGCAGCGCCGACCTAGTCGTCGTCGGTCCCGAAGTCCCGCTCGTGCTCGGACTGGCTGACCGACTACACGCATTGGGCATCGCAGTCGTCGGCCCGTCTGCTGCCGCGGCTCAGCTAGAGGGCAGCAAAGCGTACTCGAAAGACTTCATGCAGCGCTACCGCATCCCGACGGCCAGTTGGCGCGCATTCGGGCGGACCGAGGTCGACGCAGCGGTCGGGTTTGCGCGCGATCTGGGGGAGCGGTGCGTCGTCAAGGCGAGCGGGCTGGCGGCAGGCAAAGGCGCTGTCGTGTGCGACGACCGCGAACACGCCGAGCGCACCATCCGCGACATGCTGACAGGCGACGCGTTCGGAGAAGCCGCTGATCAAGTGGTCGTCGAGGCGTTCATGGAAGGCGCCGAAGCCAGCCTGTTTGTCCTTACCGATGGCGAGCGTTACCTCCTCCTCCCTCCTGCCCAGGACCACAAACGGATCGGCGAAGGCGATGTCGGCCCCAACACGGGCGGTATGGGCGCCTACGCTCCGGCTCCGGTCGTCACGGGCAGCCTACTCACGCGCGTCTGC
>CAXBBB010000031.1:0-10295 GCA_963973615.1 uncultured Rhodothermales bacterium
GGCGGCACGCGGCGCATCCGGCGAGCCCCTTACCCAGTCGGATCGCGTCGAGCGCGAGCACCCGGTCTTCGCGCGTGTGTTTGGGCGCGGCGACCGGCAGGCCGAGACAATCTCGGTTCAGCGCTATACGCCCTACTCCGCCGGACGCTCGGGTGAGCGGACCCTGATCCGGCTGGCATCGGGCGACCCGCTCGTGCAGGAGATTCCGTCGGGCGAAGGCACACTTCTGCTCGTCACCGCAAATCCCGACCCATCGTGGACCGACCTGCCGACGCGTGGCCTCTGGCTTCCGCTCGTCTACCGCAGCCTGCTCTACCTCGCCTCGGGCGATGCCGCCCAGGGTGCTCAACTCAGTCCCGGACAGAGCGCATCACTGGCCATTCCCGGAGCCGAGCGCTATGCCGTCGTCGGACCGGATGGAGCCGAACGCGCCGCCGACGTGCGCATCGGAGCGGCAGGGCCGAGGCTCGAAACGGGCGGCCTGACCGACCGCCCCGGCGTCTATACCGTCCAAGCAGACGGCGACGTGGCGACACGTTTCGCTGTCGGTCTGGACCCACGCGAAAGCCTGCTCGAATCGACGTCGGCGTCGGAGGCTTCCGCCAATGTTACAGCCGTAACCGGGCTGAATGTCGAGACCGAAAGCGGCTCTCGGAGCGATGCGCAGGCGGCCCAGGCCGCGCTCGGACTAGGATCGGGCGGACGCGAGATCTGGAACGTGCTGCTGTGGCTCTCGTTGCTTTTCCTACTCGCCGAGACCATCGTCGCGCGCCGCTGGCGCCCTGAGGGAACGTCTACCTGACCGCCCTCCGACCGATTGCGCCTCGTCGCCGCGCCCCCTTTTCGCGCCGGTCGCCATGACGCCTCTCCTCCTCACACTCGCTCTTAGTCTGCTGCTCGTCGGAGCGTCGGTGTATGCGGCGCGTTTGCTGGGCCGGACGCTCTCCAACATTCGCCGCACGCGCCGTGCTCTGCTGGTTTGGAACTGTCCGAGCGCGTGGCGCCAACTGATCGTTCCTGGCCTGCTCACTATCGCGTCGACTCTGGCGCTGGCTGCCGCTCTCATTGGTGGCGGAGGAGCACAGTCGCTCTTCTTCGCGTCCGGCTTCGCGCTGACGGGACTGGTTTGGATCGCCGGAGTGCGCCTGTCGTCACTCGTCATCATCACCCCCGACGGCATCCTGACCGACATCAACCGTCCGTCTGATCTGCTGCGTTGGTCCGCCGTCGAGGACTACTTCGAGGGCAGCCCAACGCCATGGCATTATGGCTTCTTTTACTACGACGCCCGCGGACAGCGCCGTCGCATGAACCTGCTCGTCCCGCGCCGCTTGCGTCCTCCGTTCGAAGAGTTGATCCGCGTCGCTCTGTGCGACCGTATCGAACGCTCGCTCCCTGAAGCTGTCCGGCGCTCCGCGCCGCTCTGGTGACCGATGGCCATTCGGTGTCTTGGCGGTTCAGGCATGCGTCGCCTCTCGCTTCCCTAGGAAGCAGGCAACTGAGGCTGAGGAGTGCCGACGGTTTCCCATAAGCCGAGTTCTTGGGGAAGTCGTTTCTCGCAAACGATTGCGTACGCCTTCGGTCCGATATTCTCCATGCCCCATTGCCATCTCGGATGGCACGAAGTACATCCGATTCCATACCGCTATAGGAGCACGCTAGCCTCTTTCGGTACCGGATCACACTCTACACAAGACCGACGAGATATGAGACAACAGCGAACGTTAGTTGCTGGAGGAGCCGGCTTTCTGGGATCCCATCTTTGTGACCGACTGATTGCAGAAGGGCATGAGGTCATCTGCTTCGACAACTTCCTGACCGGATCCGCCGACAACGTCGCGCACCTGATCGGGAGTCCGCACTTCTCGGTCGTCAACCACGACGTGACGGACTACGTGTACGTCAAAGGACCGCTCGACAACGTACTGCACTTCGCCTCGCCTGCTTCGCCTGTCGACTACCTTCGCTATCCGATCCAGACGCTCAAGGTCGGCGCGTTGGGTACGCACAACACGTTGGGGCTGGCTAAGGCCAAAGGCGCACGCTTCCTGCTCGCCTCCACGAGTGAGACGTACGGAGACCCGCTGGTACACCCTCAACCCGAAACGTATTGGGGCCACGTCAACCCGGTAGGTACGCGCGGCGTGTACGACGAGGCCAAACGCTACGCCGAAGCGATGACGATGGCGTACCACCGCTACCACGGCGTCGATACGCGCATCGTCCGCATCTTCAACACGTACGGCCCCCGCATGCGGCTCGATGATGGACGCGCGCTTCCGACCTTCATGGGACAGGCCCTGCGCGGCGAGCCGATCACGGTGTATGGCGACGGTAGCCAGACGCGTTCGTTCTGCTACGTTGATGACCTGATAGAAGGCATCTACCGCCTGCTGCTGAGCGATGAGGCGATGCCCGTCAACATCGGCAACCCCGACGAGATCACCATCCGCGACTTTGCCGAAGAAGTCATCGCCCTCACTCAGACGTCGTCGCAGATCATCTATAACGATCTCCCGGCAGATGACCCGAAAGTGCGTCAGCCCGACATTTCCAAAGCCAAAGCGCTGCTTGGATGGGAGCCGAAGGTGGGCCGAACGGAAGGACTCAAGCAAACGCTGGACTACTTCAAGCAGATCGAGCAGGCCGTCCCGTCGGCATAAGACAGGTGACCACGCGTAGGCTCACGTGCAGTAGGTTGATGTCTCCACCGAAGTACGCCTGTCATGCTGATCACCGCTGCCACCCTCTCCGCGTTCGTCTTGGGAGCGGCGATCGTCTACGCACTGACCCGGGCCGAAGTGCGATCGGCTCAGCGTGCAGGCGCGATGCAAGAGGCCGAATCATCGGCTCGGATGGGAGAACGCGTTGAGGCGCAGAACGCACGCATCCGCCAACTCGAAGACGCTGCGAGAGATAGCCAGACGCGCATCCAGGCCATGTGGGAGCAGGCGAGCGACCACGCCCAGCGGCGGGCGGCGGCCGAGGCACAAGCCGCATCGCTGCGACAGACGATACAAGAGCAGCAGGCCGCGATGCAATCGCGCGAGTCCGAGATGTCGCGCCTGCGGGCCGAAATAGGTGAGTTGGGTGCGCTGGCGGCCGGTTTGCGCGAGCGCAAGGAGCAGGATCAACGGCGGCTGGAAGAACAACGCGTCTTGCTGGAAGAGGCGCAGCAGCGGTTCGCCGACGCGTTCAAATCGCTCTCGTCGGACGCGCTCAAAGAGAACAACGCGCGCTTCCTCGAACTCGCTCAGACCGCCATGGCGACGCAGCAGGAGCAGGCGCGTGGCGAGTTGGAAAAACGTCAGCAGGCGGTCGGCGATCTAGTCAAGCCGCTGATGACCTCGCTCGGGCGGATGGAAGAACAAGTCAAAGCCGTCGAGACGCAGCGCGTCGATGCGTACAGCGCACTGACCGAGCAGGTGCGCGCACTCGGAGCCGGGCAGAACCAGTTGCGCAGCGAGACGAACAACCTCGTCACCGCGCTGAGAGCACCCCAGGTGCGTGGGCAATGGGGCGAGATGCAACTCAAGCGGGTCGTCGAACTGGCGGGCATGGTCGCGCACTGCGACTTCGAGGAGCAAGTCAGCGTCACGTCCGACGGCGCTACGCTGCGTCCCGACTTGGTCGTTCGGCTCCCCGGCGGGCGCACCGTCGTCGTCGACGCCAAAGCGCCGCTCGACGCGTATCTGACCGCATGCGATGCGTCCGATGAAGACGAGCAGCGGACTCACCTGAAGCGCCATGCTACCCAGGTCCGCACGCACTTGAAGCAACTCGGCCAGAAAGCGTACTGGAACCAGTTCGAGACCAGCCCCGAGTTCGTCGTCCTCTTCCTCCCCGGCGAGCCGATCTTCAGCGCTGCCTTGCAACACGATCCTGGCTTGATCGAGAACGGCACGCGCGACGGCGTCATCCTCGCCACGCCGACGACCCTGATCGCCCTCCTCAAAGCCGTCGCCTACGGCTGGCAGCAGGACGATGCGGCCCAAAACGCGAGAGCGATCAGCGAACTGGGCAAAGAGTTGTACGACCGCGTCCGCATCCTCGTCGGCCACCTGGAAAACGTGCGATTGGGCATCGAAAAGGCCTCCGAAGGCTACAACAAAGCCGTCGGCTCGTTTGAGTCCCGGCTCCTGGTCACGGCGCGCAAGTTCGGCGAGCTAGGCGTTACGACGACCGAGGAAATTCCTCAGGCCGTGCCTGCACTGACGCCGATGCGCCCCGTCACTGCTGACCTGCTACCTGCCAGCCTGGGCACCGAACGCCCCCCTCCGCGTCTCGAAGCCTGACCCACCTGCCCACTACTGTCCGGCATAGGCCCCGCTCACCGATGCGAAAGGACGAGAGGCCCCCGTTTCTACGCCACATGTCGCTAGGGATCGCGAAGAAACGAAGCACAGGCAACCAGCGACTGGAAGCATTCGTGTTTGTGCTCTCTCGCAAAAAAGAAGCAGTTCCAGACTGTCTGCGCGCTGATTTCATTTGGGCGACGCCGACGAGCTTGTATTTTGGGTAGCTCCGAACGCCCCGCGCGCTCGGCATACGTGATTTCTCTGCGGCTCCGCGTGCCGCTTTCGTCCGGGCCGGTCTCGGACGTTTTCATCTTCCGCCTCTCCACTCTGATGGACGTCAACAGCTACAAGACGCTCAGCGCCAAGCCCGCCGAAGTCGAGCGCGCCTGGCACCTCGTCGATGCCGACCAGCAGGTCGTCGGCCGCCTCGCCTCGCAGATCGCCACGATCCTGCGCGGTAAGCACAAGGCCTCTTACACGCCTCACGTCGACACCGGCGACTTCGTCGTCGTCGTCAACGCCGAAACGGTCCGCTTTACCGGCAACAAGGAAGAGCAGAAGACCTACTTCAGCTACTCGGGCTACCCGTCGGGCGACAAGCTCGTCACGCCGCGCCAGAAGCGCGCCAAGGACGCCACGTTCATTGTCCGCAATGCCGTCAAAGGAATGCTGCCCAAGGGCGTGCTCGGACGGCAGATGCTGACCAAGCTCAAAGTCTACGCAGGCAACGAGCATCCGCACGAAGCCCAGCAGCCGCAGCCGCTCTCGATCTAACTCTATTATGGCTCTCGAACAGTATCAGGCCGTCGGCCGCCGCAAGACCTCGGTCGCTCGCGTCTACCTCCGCCCCGGAACGGGCAAGGTCGTCGTCAACAAGCGCGAGATGACTCAGTATTTCCCGCTTGAATGGCGCCAGCGTGCCGTCAACGGCCCGTTTGAAGCGACCAGCACGACCGGCCAGTTCGACGTACTCGTCAACGCCAAAGGCGGCGGTCTGACGGGACAGGCCGAAGCGATTCAGTTGGGCATCGCCCGCGCGCTTCTCGTCTTCAACGAAGAGCTGCGCAAGCCGCTCCGCGACGCCGGCTTCCTGACGCGTGATCCGCGCATGGTCGAGCGTAAGAAGTACGGACAGCCCAAGGCTCGCAAGCAGTTCCAGTTCTCGAAGCGTTAATCCGCCTCGGTATCTATGGCAGAAGGGTGGTCTATGGCTGCCCTTTTGCGTGTCTGGACCTTTCGTCCGGATACTACCCGTCAGACGTCCGGTCTGGCTCTCCTTTTTCGGGAAGACATTCCGTCGACCCATCACCACGCATACGGCGTGATGCACCGCTGGGTGTCCTCGCAAGGGGATCGGCGATGCAGACGAAGGCCGTAGCGGTCCAACCCAAACCCCAACCATGAGCGAAGTCCTCAACTCCGACGCCGAGAGCGTCGAAACGCCCGCAGTCGAAACGCCCGTCGCGGCAACAACCGACACGACGGCTACCGAATCCGCCGCACCCGCACCGATGGCCCGCGCCTTGGCGCCTGCCGACGGCGACGTGCCTCTCGAAGATCTGCTCAAAGCAGGCGTCCACTTCGGCCACCTGACGAGCCGCTGGAACCCGCAGATGAAGCCGTTCATCTTCATGGCGCGCGAAGGCATCCACATCCTCGACCTGATGCAGACGCAGGAGCGTCTGAAAGAAGCCGCCGAAGCCGCGACGACGTTCGCACGCCAGGGCAAGCGCATCCTGTTCGTCGCCACCAAGAAGCAGGCCCGCGACGCTGTCCGCAACCACGCCGAAGAGAGCGGTATGCCGTTCATGGTCGAGCGTTGGTACGGTGGCACGCTGACCAACTTCCAGACCATCCGCGGCTCGATCTCGCGTATGGAAGCGCTCAAGCGGATGGAGGTCGACGGTACCTACGATCAGCTCAAGAAGAAAGAGCGCCTGATGCGGACGCGTGAGCGCGAGAAGCTCGAAAACGTACTCGAAGGTATCGCCGACCTAAACCGCCTCCCGGGAGCGCTGTTCGTCGTCGACATCAACCGCGAGCACATCGCCGTCGACGAAGCACGTAAGCTGGGTATCCCGATCATCGCGCTCGTCGACACGAACACGAACCCGAACCTCGTCGACTTCCCGATCCCGGCCAACGACGACGCTATCCGCTCGGTCGACCTGATCGCGGGCGTTATCTCGGCTGCTATCCAGGCCGGAACGACGCAGCAGGAAATCGCACGCGAAAGCCGCCAGTCTGCCGACGACAAGCGCAAAGCCGATCTGAAAGAGATTGCTGCCGCTGCCGCCGAAGGACGCGAAGCCGAAGTCGACCCGACCGACGAAGCCTGAACCGACCTGTCGTTGCGAGGAGCGTAGCGGCGTGGCGATCTCCTTGCAGGTTCACGGAGATCGCCACGGACTTCGACTTCGCTCAGGACGACAGACTTCTAACCGAACAATACCCCTATAGATATGGCAATCACAGCCTCCGACGTTAAGCGCCTGCGCGAGCAGACGGGCGTCGGCATGATGGACTGCAAACGCGCACTCCAAGAGACCAACGGCGATTTCGACGCCGCCATCGACGTGCTCCGTAAGAAGGGCCAGAAAGTCGCCGCCAAGCGCGCCGACCGTGACGCGACCGAAGGTCAGATCATCTCGCGCCTGAGCGACGACAGCAAGACCGGCGCTCTGATCGAAGTCAACAGCGAGACCGACTTCGTCGCTCGCAACGAAGGCTTCCAGACGTTCGCCGATGCCCTCGCCGACCTCGTCATGGAGCACCGCCCGGCCGATCTCGACGCCTTCAAAGCGCTCTCGTTCGACGGCAAACGCACCGTCGAAGAAGCCCCGACCGACATGACGGGCAAGATCGGCGAGAAGATCGACGTGCGTCGCTTCGAGATCATGACGAGCGAAGACGGACAGATCGTCCCCTACATCCACCCCGGCGCACAACTCGGCGTTCTGGTCGATGCCACGGGCGACAACGCTCCCGAAGCCGCCCGCGACGTAGCGATGCAGATCGCCGCTCTCAACCCGCTCGCCGCCACACGCGACGAGGTCCCGCAGGACGTCAAGGACAAGGAGATGGAAATCGGCCGCGAACTGGCTCTGGCCGAAGGCAAGCCCGAGCAGATCGTCGACAAGATCGCGACGGGCAAGCTGGAGCGCTACTACAAGGACAACGTCCTCGTCGAGCAGCCGTTTGTCAAAGACTCGTCGATGACCGTCAAGCAGATGCTCGATCAGCAAGGCGTCGGTGTGAAGCGGTTCGTCCGCTTCGCTCTGGGCGGCTAATCCTGCGCATTGCGTACGCTCGCAAGGAGCGCTTCGGTCTAGGCCGGGGCGCTCCTTTTGCGTTGGTAGGGTCGGCTATCGCAACCTTCTCAGCGGGTTCGCAGCTGTCTTGTTATATTAGTCGCGTTGGGGATGGTGCCCCGACACCCGGTCGGCGCCGTTACACGCGCTGCTCGGTACCAAAAAGGCGAGGCCACTTCGGTGGTCTCGCTTTCTTTCGTTCTGGGCAGTCGTTACTCCGACGTGAGCGCGGCTTCGTTGCCGCTTGGCGGGCGGGAGCGTAGCTTTGGATGCTTTTGCTCTCTGCCTTCCTACTGATCCACTCCCGATGGAAACGTCCTCCGACGCCGCCCCCCGCTACCGCCGAATCCTGCTCAAACTCAGCGGCGAGGCGCTGCTCGGCGATCAGCCGTTTGGCATCGCCGACGACCGGCTCGCGCACTACGCTTCCGAAGTCAAACAGCTCGTCGCGACGGGTGCCCAGGTCGCCATCGTCATCGGCGGAGGCAACATCTATCGGGGTGTCGGTAGCTCCAACAAAGACATGCCGCGCGCCCACGCCGATTATATGGGCATGCTCGCGACCATGATCAACGCGATGGCGCTCCAAGGCGCGCTCGAAACGCAAGGCGTCAAGACGCGGCTTCAGTCGGCGATCAAGATGGAAGAAATCGCCGAACCGTTCATCCGCCGCCGGGCGATCCGTCACCTCGAGAAGGGCCGAGTCGTCATCTTCGGAGCGGGGACGGGCAGCCCGTACTTCACGACCGATACCGCCGCCACGCTGCGCGCGCTCGAAATCGACGCCGATGTGATCCTCAAAGGCACGCGCGTCGACGGCATCTACACGTCCGATCCTGAGAAGAACGCCGACGCTGAATATCTGCCGCGCCTAAGTGGCGCAGAAGCCATCAAGCGCCAGCTCAAGGTGATGGATCAGACGGCGTTTACACTCGCAGGTGACAGCAAGCTGCCCATTATCGTGTTCAACATGAACAAGCCCGGCAACCTCGCTCGCATCGTCGTTGGCGACGAGATCGGCTCACTCGTTCACTGGGACGCATAACGCATCCGCACGGACCTTTTCGACCGTTTCGGCGGTCCCATTCTGCCCCAATCCGACCCACACCCGACCATGACCGAAGAAATCGAATTCGTCCACGAAGAGGCAAAAGAGGCGATGAAAGCCGCCCTCGAAGCGCTCGCCGGAGAGATGCACACGATGCGCGCCGGACGTGCGTCCCCGGCGATGCTCGAAAAGATTCGCGTCGAGCACTACGGTTCGCAATCGCCGCTCAACCAGGTTGCCAGCGTGAGCGCGCCGCAGCCGGACCTGCTCGTGATCCAGCCGTGGGACAAGTCGGCGCTGACGCCCATCGAAAAGGCCATCGCCAACTCGAACTTGGGCCTCAACCCGAGCAACGACGGCACGCTGATCCGCATCCCGGTCCCAACGCCGACCGAGGAGCGCCGCAAGCAGATCGTTAAAGCGGCCAAAGCGCGCAGCGAAGACGCCAAAATCTCGGTCCGCAACGCGCGGCAGTCGGCCAACAACGAGGTCAAGAAGATCATCGCCAACGACAAGCTGCCCGAGGACATGCGCTACGCGTCCGAAGAGATCATCCAGAAGATGACCGACAGCTACGGTGCCAAGATCGACGACATGATGGCGCGCAAAGAAGCCGAGATCATGGAGGTCTGACCCCTCGTGGACCAAACCTAGAAGCCTGGTGGATCACTACGATCCGTCAGGCTTTTTGCACTCATCTCTTACCGCTCGCTTTTGCCTCACGCACGAGCAGGTTCTTTGCCCAAACGGATGATGCCCCTCATGGACCTAGGCGCTGAGCGATGCGACGAGTGGTCTACTCCTTTTTCAGTACAGCCTGTGCTCCGTCAGCACGGGCGACGGTTTGGAAGAATGCGCGTACGTCAGCGTACTGATCGGCGGGAATGCGGCTCTGCATCAGTTCGAGACGGCGCGTGTAGATGAGCGAGCCCTCAACCTGCTCCACCTGGGCGGAGTAATGGGCAAAGTCGGTTTGCTCTTCGATGGGCGAGGGCAGTGCTTCGATCGTGTAGCCTGGCGGAAGAGCAATGCGAACCGTATCGGTATCGAGGTAAGGATAGCCCATGTGAATCGGAAGTAAGCGCTCGTCGGAGGCTTCCAGGCCATAGTCAACCTGGGAAGCTGGCGAGAGTGGGACGAACAGACGGCTACCGACACTGCGGGCATAGCGATTGGCGCGGAGGGCGACAGGCATTGCGGCTTCGAGGTCTCGTGCGCTCAGCGGAGCTGGGTCGAAGCTGACGACTTCGTAGGACGGTAGCGCATAGGTGCGCGACACAGTCGCTATTTGCTCAGTCGATGTGCGCTCGTGCAGGACGCCATGCATTCGGTCTTTCTGAGCTCCGCTGTATCGGTCGACGAGCGTGAGGTTGGCGCTGCCGTTGGGTTGGAGCGTCACATCGACGGTCCGATGCTGTCCGTTTTGTTCGGGCTGCATCGCAGGCGTGTGGACGATCTGGCTCGCGCCGTCTTTGACGAGAAGGCCGACTCGGTCGGACGTGAACGTACCTAGCCATCCGAACGGTGTCGTTTGGCTGGTGGCTTCGAGCCAGAGCGTGTCGGCGGGCGAGGTGTCAGTCGCAGCGAGGGGGACGGCGGTGATGACGTGGTTGAACTGGTTGGCTGGAAAGTCGGCCA
>CAXBBB010000032.1:0-10072 GCA_963973615.1 uncultured Rhodothermales bacterium
TGTGGTTGATCAGCGCGGCCAGCAGCAACACCGGCACCATGCCGTAGAGGTCGGCGCGCAGCGTGGCGTCGAAGCGGGATTCGTCGCAGCGCAGGCGCATCACACGCACCGATCCGTCGGCCTTGACGAAGCGGACGAGCAGCGCCCGGCCTACGCTGGCGGCGAGGAAGTCGCGTGCCGAGGCAGCGGCGTAGACGCGGCGCAGTGCAGCCGAGAGCGCATCGCGATAGGAGTCGAAGTAGTTGCGCATCCGGCGTGCAGCCTCGTGAGCGCGGCGCATGATCGAGGCGAGGGCGGAGCGGCGTTCGGCGGACATGGGATCGGAGGGCGTGTGGCAGTGCGTCTTGCCTGTTACACTATATCCGTGTTACACGGTTTCCGTGTGATCCATCTTTTATCCGGTATCCGTGTTCGTTACATTGCGACCGATATACCAGGTACGTACTTGGTATTGGACGCTCCCCTTTTCCTGAATATCATGACGTGGTCCTCAGACACTATCCGCTCGTTTCGTTCTCACCTCGGCCTGAACCAGTCGGAGTTCGGCGACCTGCTCGGCTACGGCAAGGGTGCCCAGCAGCGCGCATCCGAACTAGAGCGTGGAATTCAGCAGGCCAGCGGGCCGCTCGTGCCGCTACTCGACTGCCTCGCGGAGAAGCACGAGTTCAGGTCTGCCGAGTCGTGAGCGCTATCAGTTACTTCTCGGCCAGAGCCTGTTCTGCCGAAAAAGCCGGCGTTGCGTTCGCACTGCTCGGATGTTGGGCGTTGCACCTGAAAGACATAGAGCGTATCCTGCCGTCTAGTTATCAGTTCTCCGGCGCTCTTTCGTGATACTTACCGGAGCGCCGCACAATCGCTGGTTATGCGTCACCTCTCACCATCTGGTTAGACCTCATGGAAAATGGCGAAAGTAGAGCCGCAACAAACTGGAAAGACTGGATCGACGAAGCCCTACGGTGTGCGGAAATCAGACGACTGTTCGAATCTGACGCACCGCCTGTTCGAGAGCGCGAGTTTCGTGCATCGGGAATTCCATACCGTGCTGACTTCGCCTGTGCGCTTACCGGAGGCGGTTGGCTGATCGTGGAGGACGACGACGCCCAACGCGCGCTTGGCAACCTGTGTAAGTATTGGCTCTGGTTGAGCGAGCAAGAGCACTCAGGACCGCTCTACCTAATCCACCTCATCGGTCCCGGTCTCGATAGCCAGAAACAACTCTGCTCGTTTGTGAGCGAGAAGGTCGTGCAAGAGATTCCCGGTTTCTCCTACGATATGATCCGAGTTAACAACTGGCACGAACGGGACTGGATGCCTGATCTGAATGAGACGTTGGTTCGAATCGCTCAGCACCACGGAAACGCATAACCCTTGGAAGCGGGCGACGCAGAGGCTAGCTTCTTCTCTCGCGCGGTCGTCAGCGTCTACTTTGCTCGCTCTTACTTCCTCGTACTCTGCGTGCCAGAGCCTGTTTTGTCATGCGTACTTTCCGTAACTGACACCTCTTTGAAGTCACACGTCAAAACAATGAGCAAAAAACAGAAGTCTTCAACTTCAAAGCCTTCGCCACCTGCACCGAAACCCACTCCGACACGACCTGCCCCAACAAGAAATCCAGGGACGAAGACTGAAAGGCCAAAGACTAGCTAATGAGAGTTTCAGAGGTTTGGGGTCACTACCAAAGTTACACTAAGGATCTTACCGAACAGGCCCGGAAACTTAGCTTCGCTATCGCAGCGATTTGCTGGTTTTTCAAGTCCGAGGATGTCACATTCCCAGACTTGATTTTAGTGTCATTGTCTTTTGTAGTTATATCCTTAGTCTTGGATGTTGTACAAGGCGTTACAGCTGCCTCCCGAATAAAACGGTTCACTAGAAAGGAGGAGGAAAGCAGGTGGGCACAAATGAAGGAGTCGGGCAAGGCCGATACAGATGATTTCGAGATTGAACTGCCGGCATCGTTAGATAGACCTGTATACATCCTCTTCGTTCTAAAATTGATTGCGCTAGCTATCGCAGCAGCGTTCTTGATTGGTGAGTTCGTAATGCGACTTGTATAGGTACGCATAAATGCTGGCTGTGGGCAACGCAGAGGCCGATCATTTTGCTTTGTCGCGGCATCGGTGCCTTCGTTCTACTTCTTTGTGCTCTGCGCGCCAGAACCTTGTCTTGCTATACACCCACCTACCGATGGAGCAGAAAAAAAGCAAACTGTTCGCTTCCGCTCCATCAGGACGCGGCATGGACAATGCCATCGTTGGAGGGCACTGGGCCGGTCGCTACGCCTACGTCAACGGTTACTACCATGCGGCCCTTGTACTCGCCCGATCGGCACTCGGTAACGAGCCCCAGGATCTCCTTTTCTATCCGATCTGCTACAACTATCGCCACTGCGTGGAGCTTCACCTCAAGACCATGGTCTTAGAAGCCGAAGCACTTCACGCTGCGCTGGAGAAGCTAGGAGAGGGCGTAGACGATCTGGTGGTTAAGCCAAAGAAGATGATGGAGAGGCACAGCCTCTCGTCTCTACTGAAGTGGCTCGAGAAAGCTCTCGCCATCTTCAGCGATGAGAAGATGGACCCGGAGGTTCGAAAGGCAATCTTAGAACTCGACCGTTTCGATTTCGACGGACAAGCCTTCCGCTACGAATCGCGGAATGACGGCTCACTCACGATGCCGGACCAAGCTCACATCGACGTGAGAAACCTGATGGACAGGATGAAACGAGTGCACTTCCATCTCGCTGGTATTGACCTGTGGATGGCCGACCGCCGCGAAATGGCGCTCGCGTTTGTTGCAGACCTAACCCCGGATTACTCCGATTACTACTGAGCTTTCCCTTCGGCTGCACGCCGAACAAGGGCTCCAGCGTTCTCGCTTTGTCCGACCTCCGGCGTATCCTGCCCTCTGGACCATCGCCAGTGGTCATGCCCTTCGCGGGTGAGCCGCCATCTTGTAAGTCGAAAACGTGAGCCATTTCCGCTCCCGAGCACGCAAGCCCGTACCCTTTTTGGTCCATACCCGGCCAGGCGAAGACCGGATAACAGCAGGGGCCGCGACGGCTCGCAACTCCAACTCATCTCCCCACGCGGCTGAGCGGTCACCTGTTGCCGCCTTGTACTCAGCTTCGGCAGAGGACAATGGGCGCACCAATCCCTATCTCCTATGGAATCCTTCGACTTCGTTGAAGCAGTCCTGAGCAACAAGACGCTTTGGATACCCCGCACCGGCTCACTTTCAGACGGGGATAGGATGCTACTGGCGGTGCCGACAAGCGATGCAGTGCGTGAAGGGACTGAAGCGCTTAGCGCTGCCCAACATAGCGGACTGTGGCTGAGCTGGTTTTGTGACCTGTTCGCGCACTGCGGAGCCGCAGAGGCCGAATGGCTGCTCGAGTGCGTCGGCCTCGAGCATGATTACCAGCTTTCCGGATCTCCCTACAGCCCGGCGATGCACATTCGGGAGGCGGGAGCCTTCGGGAGGTTGCAGAGGCAGATCGACTTTGCTAGGGAAGCACGCATCCGGCAAGCGCTACTACCCGCCGACTTACAGATGCTGGAGGCTGACGTCTACGAATCGATCGAAGAGGAAGGGGTGTGCGAACTGCTCAGCGGCATGGTCAACCTCAATCACTGGTGATCTCCCTAGACGGGGCAGTGATCAGACGGCGCGGTGATCCCGCTCCCACGCTTCGAGCATCGCCTTGCGCTCAGCCCAGTCGGGCAGGGTGCGAGACAGGGCAGCCCAGAACTCCGGGCCGTGGTGGCGATGGACCAGGTGCGCGACTTCGTGCGCCACGACGTACTCCAGGGCGGCGACGGGCGCCTGGACGAGCCGCCAATGCACAAGCACGGTTCCGCTACGCGCCAGCGATCCCCAGCGGCTGTTGGAGTAGGACAGGCGAAAGTCTCGGGCCTGCACGCCCAGCGCCGACTGGTGCCGACGGCCCATCCGCCGCACGTCGCTCAGGGCCCGAGTCTTGAGCCAGTCGTGGAGCGCCTCGCGGACGGCTCCGAGCCGGGCGGTGCCCTCCAGCGCGCGCGGCACGGCGACGTGGAATTTGCTCCGGCAGGCAACTGCGACGGCGCCAACGTCGGCGGTGCGCACGTCGAGCATCAGCCAGCGCCCTCGGTATTGGAGCTTGGCGCCCGATGCGTAGCGCTGCGTGAGCAGCCGCTGGTGCTTCTGTTCGATCTCGCGCACGGCGTCGAACACCCACCGCCGCTTGCGGTGCAGGTAGCCCGCCAGGCCGTCCGAGCCTTCGAGCGGAGTGCCTGCCGGGACGATCACTTCGACGCCTTCGGGGGTGACGACGATGCGCCTCCGCGTCGCGCCCGCCACGTATCGGACCTGATAGGGAATCTGCGTGGCGCCGACGGTGAGGACGGGCATCACGGTTTGCTATAGTGCAGCACGGCGTAGTGCTCGATGGCTTGGGGAATCTCTTTCTGCCACCCATCCAGGCCCAGGTCTTTGACCAGGCGCCGCACCTGACTGCGCAGGCCCTTTTTCATCTGCGACTTGTCCTGCCAGTGCGGTGGCGCGGTAGCGTCCGAGGCGTAGAGGGCGTCGATGGCGAGGGCGGCGTGCTCCAGCGGGGACGGCGTGGGCGTGGAGGCGTCGCCGTCGGTCTCGTTTGGCTCGTACGGAGTCGAGGGATCGGCGACGGAGGGATCGGGTACAGCAGGGGCAGGCTTGAACTTCTCCAAGATGGCGTGCAGGTCGAACGCCAATGCGGACAGGCCCGAGCCGGTGTGGGCGTTGTCTTCGGCAGCTACGGCCTGGGCGACTTCGTGGGTGGCGTCGAGCGCTTCCTGGTCGCCTAGCAGCCCGGCGTTGAACTGTTCGATCAGCTCCTTGATGCGGTCGCTGAACTTCTCGTAGCGGGCCGGATTCTGGGCGGCGCGCTCGGACGTTTCCTTTTTCAACTCGGCCAGTTTGCGGACGGCGGCGGTCTTGAGGTCGACCGGCTGGCCGAAGTCGTCCCAGAAGCCGGGGTCGGTCAGGCTGCGCAGCTTGCAGACCATCTTGAGGCCGGTTACGTCCAGGTGCTCATCGAGCATGGCGCGGACTTTCTCGCTGTACGCCTTCCAATCCGTCTCCTCGACCTGCTCGAAGTGCAGCTTGCCGTAGGGCACGACGGCTCCGACGAACTTCAGGTCGGCGGCGTAGGGCAGCACGCGCGGATCGGGCGAGAGGGCGGTGTACGCCTTGATGAACGCGTCGGCAGACGAGCGAAAGGTGAACCACGCGTCTTCGGTCCCCAGGTGGGCGACGATCGCCTTCACGTCGGCTTTCACGTCGTCGGTGCGGGGGACGGCCTTGATCAGGCGCATCACGGTTCGGTGGGCGGCGCTCAGGCGGTCGTGCAGCTCCTCCACGTCGTGCATGGCCATCGCCACGTCTTCGCTGCGATAGGCCGAGAGCGCCTCGTCCAGCTTCTTGGAGACGCCGATGTAGTCGACGATCAGGCCGTGGTCCTTGCGCGTGCCGTAGACGCGGTTGGTGCGCGCGATGGCCTGGAGCAGGTTGTGGTCGGTCAGCGGGTTGTCCAGGTACATCGCCTGCTCGATCGGCGCGTCGAAGCCGGTCAGCAGCTTGTTGCACACGATCACGAAGCGCAGCGGGTCGTTGGGGTCGAGAAAGCGGGGGACGACTTTGGGCGTCACGTCTTCGGGCGGCACCTGGTATTTCACCAGGTCGGGAAACTGCTCGCCGTCGTGCTGGCCCGGACTGTAGATGCAGACCGACATCTCGGCAGCCTTGCGTTTGGCTTTCTTCTTTTTGTAGCCCTTGACCTTGCGCAGGTACTTGGCAATCGTCTTGTCGAGCGCCTTTTTGTACGCCACGCACGCGCGCCGGTCGATGGCGCAGATCTGGGCCTTGAAGCCGTCGGGCATCACGTGGGCGCGGTAGTGCGCCCAGATGTCGTGGGCGATCAGGTCGATGCGCGGCTGGAAGCGGGCCAAATCGCCCTTGGTGACGCCCCGGTGCTTGAGTTCTTCGATGCGCTCGGGCGGCTCTCCGGCGAACCACTGGTCGAAGAGCACGTCGATCTCTTTGTCGTGCAGGTGCCACTCGGTCATCCGGCCCTGGTAATAGATTGGGACTGTCGCCCCGTCCGCTACGGCGTCGTCGATGCCGTACTTGTCGAGGTACGCCTCGCCCGGAGCACCGAAGTTCTGGAACGTGTCCTTGTCGCCCTTTTTGACGGGCGTGCCGGTGAAGCCGAACCGAACGGCATGGGGCAGGATCGCGCGGACGTAGGCGCCCAGGTCTTTCTCCTGCGTCCGGTGGGCTTCGTCGACCATCAGGATCCAGTTGTCGGACCCGCCGACGGCCAGTTCGCGCAGCGCAGCCTTGCGCTCGGACAGGACGGCAGATTTGAGCCTCGGGTCGTCCCAGGCGAACTTGAAGATGGTCGAGAGCACGACTTTGCCCGCCGAGCCGGGCGTGACTACCTCGCGCAGCGCGCGGATGCTGTCGGCCTGGGCGATGCCAGGAATACCGGCGGCCTCGAACGTCTTGGTGATCTGGGTATTGAGATCGATGCGGTCGGTGAGCACGAGCAGGTTGGGGTTCTGCAGGCGCTCGCTCGTGATGCCTCGGTGCGTCTTGAATTTGAGCGCGCCGAACACCATCGTCAGGCTCTTGCCCGACCCCTGGGTGTGCCAGATCAGGCCCGCCTGGTGGTCGCCGCTCGTGACGCGGTCGACCATCTTGTTGACGGCTCTGAACTGCTGGTAGCGGCACACCTTTTTGATCGTCACGCCGTCGCGCGTCTCGAAGACGACGAAGTGGGCCAGGATGTCGAGCAAGCGACCCTTTTCGAGCAGGGCGTACAGGCCCTTTTCGGTCTCGTCGGTGAACTCGCCTGCCTCGCGCGGCCACGGATCGCGCCAGTCGCTCCAATACTCCCTGGGCGCTCCGGTCGCGCCGTACTTGAACGCCACGTCGTTGGTGGCGATGCTAAGCAGGTTGGAGTAGAACAGGCGCGGCACCTCGCGCTCAGCCGAGCGGACCTGGTCGATGGTGTCGTAGATGCCCTGGCTGGTGTTGGTCGGGCTTTTGGCTTCGATCACGACGAGCGGGATACCGTTGACGTAGACGACCACATCGGGCTTGCGGACGACGGCACCCTTGACGCGCAACTGGCTCGTGCAGGCGAAGTCGTTGTTAGCTACGTCGTCGAAGTCGATCAGGCGAATGGTGCGGTGCGTGGCCTCGCCGGGGACCTTGCGGCTGTAGTCGCCTCTCAGGATCTGCGTCCACCGCTCGTTGCTCGTCACGCCCGCCAGATCGGCGGCGACGGCCTGGGCAGTCTCGCGCGGGATCTGGTTGATGCGCACGAGTGCGTCGACGAGAAGCGGCTCGAACAGCACGTCGTTCTCGCGCTTGCGCAGTTTGGGGTGTTCGCTCGGCGGGATCTCGCGGTAGCCGTACTGGGCGACCAGCGTGTCGAGGATGGGCTTTTCGACCAGCGTGTACTCGTTGGGCGTGCTCATGGCGAGACGCGGACCACGCCGGTTAGGAGGTCTTGGAGGAGTCCGGCTTTGATTTGCCGCAACTGTTTGACCTGCGATAGTAAGGTAGAAGTTTCAGCGTCGTGAGCGTCCATGATCTCTGCGATACGGATCTGTTCAGCTTTTGGCGGAAGGAGTATTTGAAGCTTTTTGAACGCGGGCATATAGACCGTTTGGTGCGTACTTCCTCCACCAAGGGCAGTCCACACGTGCTGCATATACCTGAATAAATGGAGCAGATATTTGTTGTGGAGACGGTCGCCACAAATGTAGCAGGCAAAGTCCTGACTGGTTGCCATTTCAGTGCCGAGAATGACGCACTTTCCAACCGTCGCGGTTCGCGATAATGCGACGGTGCCTTCCGGCAGCAAGCGAGCAGAACTATTGGCGATGCCCTCAGCCGTGATGGTGAGAGCCGTTTCCGAGACGTAGTGGGTCGCCATTCGTTTCGTGTCATGCAGGCTCAGCCACTGAACATCGCCATTCCAATATTCGTCGTTGCCGCGACTTGGAGTGTGTCCGGTCTCCAACTGCGCGACGGTCCGAATTGGAACGACCCTCCACGACTCGGGGATTTCCTCAATCTCCGGTAGACGCCCGATTACCCACTTCTGAGGGTGCTTGAACCGCGTGTGGCCGATGCCTCGGGTCAGCAGGTCTTGGAGCAGCCCGTCCTTCACACGCCGCGTCTGTTCAATGACCGCCTCAGTCGCCTGAATCGCTTCGTCTACGGACGAGAGGATGGCGGCGATCTTCTTCTGCTCGGCGAGGGGCGGAAGGAGAAATTGGACCTCCATGAAATCCGACGGTGTCACATTCAGCAAACCGTGCGCTCGTGCCCCAACGCGAACGATGGGCAGCAACTCCGCATCCAGAACTCTGCTGTCGAAGAGTTGAGCGGCGTAGTCGGACAGAATAGCCGCTTTCGGTCGCAGTCCAAAGCAGAGATACAACGTCGAGAGAACGCCGTCGTCGTATCGATCTAACCTCTTGGTCGCCCCAAACGGATACCCGTTCATGGAGCTTCGATTGTACGCGAACTCACCCCGTTTCAGGTGGAAGTAGCCGTCAACGTTTTTGGCTGCGACTCGCTTGTTGAAATACTCCTCTTGGTCGATCAAACCGTGCTCGCCCGAAGCTGTCAGCACACGTTCGATGCCAGCCGTGTTCTTACGAGTGATCCGCTTGAAGTGCGAGCCGATCCGAGTCCACTGCCAGCCTGCTGGAGCCTCACTTTGCATAGCCGACCTCCTTCAAAAACCCGAGCATCCGGCGTTCGGCGTCGTCGCGGGTCGTCATCAGGTTGTGGAGCGTCTGCACCTCGGCGCGCACGTCGATCCGAGGCGGCGGCGGGTCGGTCTGGACATAGCGCGTCAGGTTGAGGTTGTGATCGTTGGCGCGGATCTCGTCCAGGCCCACCACGCGGCAGAACAACTCCTCGTCCTCCCACCGGTCGACCGCGCCCGCCAGCCGCGCCACGTTGGCGTCCGACAGGTCGTTCTGGTTCTTACCCGGCACGAAGTCCTTGTCGCCGTTGACGATGAGCACCTGCCCCTTGCGCTCGGTCGGTTTGTCGCGGTCGAGCAGCAGGATGGCCGCCGGGATGCCCGTCCCGTAAAACAGGTTCGGCCCCAGCCCGATCACGGCTTCGATTAGGTCGTCCTCGAGCAGCCCCTTGCGGATCGTGCCCTCGGCCCCGCCCCGGAACAGCACGCCGTGCGGGACCACGACTGCCATACGTCCTCTTGCCTTCAGCGAAGCCACCATGTGCTGGATGAACGCCAGATCGCCGTACGACTTGGGCGGGCAGCCGTAGGTATCGCGCCCGTAGGCGTCGCCCTTGGACCAGACCGAGTGCCCCCACCCTTTGAGGCTGAACGGCGGGTTGGCCAGCACCAGGTCAAAACGCTTGAGCACGTGATCCGCCGTCGTGTGCTTGGGACTCAGCAGCGTATCGCCGCGCTCCACGAATGCGTCGTCGATGTCGTGCAGGAAGAGCGACATCTTGCAGATGGCCCACGTGTTGAGGTTTTTCTCCTGCCCGTAGAGCGTGAGCGACTTGGGGTTCAGGCCGTTGCGCTCCATGTAGTGCGTCGTCTCCAGCAGCATGCCGCCCGAACCGCAGGCCGGATCGTAGACCGTCTACCCCTCCTCGGGCCGAAGGATCTCGACCATGATCTTGACCACCTGCTTGGGCGTGTAGAACTCGCCGCCCTTCTTGCCTGCATCGTCGGCAAACTTGGCGATCAGGTACTCGTAGGCGTCGCCCAAAACCGTCGAGTCCACGTCCGAGCGCCGCATCCGGTATTTCTCGAAGTGCTGGAGCAGGCTGTCCAGCATCGCATCGGGGAAGCGCTGCTTGTTAGCAAAGTCCACGTCCTGAAACACCCCCTTCAACCGCGGATTGGCGTCCTCGATGGCCCGAAACGACGTATTCAAGACCGTCCCGATGTCGACCGACACCTTACGCACGTCGCGCCAGAAGCAGCCTTCGGGAATGTCGAAGCGGTGCTCCTCAGGGTCAGCCGCCAGCGCTTCGTTGCCGTTGTACT
>CAXBBB010000033.1:0-10066 GCA_963973615.1 uncultured Rhodothermales bacterium
GGGCAGGTCCAGGCCGTCGGCGTGCGGGAGTTGGACGACGGGGAGGGAGAAGTCAGGCATTCGATGCGGGATAGAAAAGAAAACCTGCCAGATCGCGGAGACCTGACAGGTTTGGATGGATGGAGGAGAGCGGTTGTTACTTCACGTCGCCGATCAGCTTGCGGACCGGCGGCGAGAGCAGCAGCGCTACGATGCCTCCGGCGCCGACGATCAACGCGACGGTCGAGAAGAGGCTCGCGGGTGCCAGCGTCTCCAACTGCCCGGCGACGAGTCCGGCGATCAGGTTTCCGAGCGAGACCGATACGAACCACATGCCCATCATCTGACCGACGCGCGAGGGCGGAGCCAGTTTGGTGATCGACGACAAGCCGACCGGCGACAGCATCAACTCGCCTGCTGTGTGGAAGAAGTAGGTCACGATGAGCCACGCCGGGGAGACGGGGCTGTCGGGTGTCGCGTTGGCGGCTCCCCACGACAGCACGAAGAATCCGACGGCCAGACCGATCAGGCCCAGGGCAAATTTGACCGGGATGCTCGGGTTGGCATTGCGCGCGGCTAGCCACGTCCAGCCGAAGCCGAAGACGGGCGCCAGGATGATGATGAACAGCGAGTTGACCGATTGCAACCAGCTAGCAGGCACTTCCCAGCCGCCGATGGCACGATCCGTCAGGTCGGCGGCGAACAGGTTGAGCGACGAACCGGCTTGCTCGAATCCGCTCCAGAACAGCGCCGACAAGATGAACAGCCAGATGATCACACCGACGCGCTTTTTCTCGACCGACGTGTGGCCGCCTGCGACGATCACGAACAGAAAGAAGCCCAGCGCCAGTACGACTGTCACGACGCCCAGGCTTCCGGCCAACGTTTCGATGGAGAACGGCGCCGCCCCAGTCGCCACCAAGTAGCCGACGATCAGCATCACGACGACGAACAGGGCACTCGCTCCGTAGGCAATCTTGCTGCGTTTGGCGAGCGTCGCCGAATCGGCGCCTCCTCGGTACGCCCCAGCTTCTCCCAAGTGCTTGTCGCCCAGTTTGTACTGGATCAGGCCCAGCACCATGCCGATGCCCGCCAGCGAGAAGCCCCAGTGCCAGTTGTAGCCCTCGGCGAGGAAACCACACAGAATGGGGCCGAGAAAGGCGCCCAGGTTGATACCGGTGTAGAAAATCGAGAAGCCTGCGTCGCGTCGTGCGCCGCCTTCGGGGTAGAGATCGCCGACCATCGTGCTCACGTTCGGCTTGAGCAGGCCCGTTCCGATCACGATCAGCAGTAGGCCGACGAAGAACGCGCCGTTGTTCGGAATCGCCATCGCGAAGTGTCCCGCCGCGATGATGCAGCCTCCGACAAAGACCGATTTTCGCTGCCCCCACAGGTTGTCCGCGATCCAGCCGCCGGGCAGGGCGAGTACGTAGACAAAGAAGGTGTAGAGGCCGTAAATCGCCGTTGCTCGGCCCGTATCCAGTCCCATGCCGGGGTTGGTGCCGACCGCCGCCGCCGTCATGAACAGCACCAGCAGCGCCCGCATGCCGTAGTAGGAGAAGCGCTCCCACATCTCGGTAAAGAAGAGCGTCGCCAGCCCGCGCGGGTGGCCGAAGAAGCCGCCTCCACCGACGTGGGCATCGTGCATCCCGCCGGACAGCGCCGAGGCGTCGGGGGTTGCAAATTCGGAGACAGGATCTTTGGCCATGCGAGATGCGGAGTAGGGGCGAAACGGTAGCGTAACGCCAAGATAGGCGATCAGGCAGCGCGTTATGCGGCTCGCCCATGCGTCCATTTCCACAACTCGGGCATCGGATGGCGCAGCACGTGGACCGCGCGCATCAACTCGGGGGCGAACGTGGCGAAGCCGTAGGCGGTGTACACGTCGGCTGGCGTGCAGTCGAAGAGCAACTTCAGTTCGTGATCGTCTTTGCGCCGGTCGTGCGTGACGAGCAGGCCGACGAGTCCGGTGTGGGCCTTGCCGACGAACACATCCACCTCGTCGCCGTCGTTGGACGATGCGCCTCGGACGTATCCGTAGTCGAGGGGATAGCGAATGTCAGGGTGGGCTGGATGGGTGGAGGCGAACGGCCGGTCGATGTGGACGCCGTTGGAGCGGATCAGCCGCTCCCAATCGCCCCAGCGGAAGGAGCGGGACAGCGAGGCGGCGATGAGGTCGAGGCGCATCAGTGATCAGAGGTATAGGTCTCGCTCAAACTTGATGTGTCTTCGGCGACCTGTCAAGTTTCGTCTCCCAATGTCGCGGTATCATCCGGCATGATTGCTTTCGCTACTTACTCCGGACTACCCGAGGGAACGCCCGACGACCGGTTGTTGCTACCTGCCTTCGCCGAGCGAGGCGTCGACGTACGCTTCGTGGCGTGGGACGATTCCGATGCGGACTGGGCCCGTTTCGACGCCGTAATCGTCCGCTCGACGTGGGACTATTACCGGCGACCGGATGACTTCCGTGCGTGGCTGAACCAGTTGGAAGCCTCCGGCGCGCGCGTGTTCAACTCGGTCGACACGATGCGTAGCAACATCGACAAACGCTACCTGCGCGATTTGGAAACGCGTGGCATTTGCATTGTCGATACCGAGTGGGTCGCGCCCGGCGAAGTCGTCGATGTGCACGACGTGCTGAGGCGGCGCGGGTGGGGCGAGGTGGTCGTCAAACCCGCTGTCAGCGCCGGAGCGTTCGAGACGTTTCGCATGGAGATCAGCGAGGCACGTGCGAGCCAGCCACGCATCGATGCGCTCTCGGAGAAGGGCGCTGTCTTGATTCAGCCGTTCCTACGGGAGATTGCAGAGGCGGGCGAGTGGTCGCTCGTCTACATCGACGGTCGGTTCAGCCACGCCACGTTGAAACGCGTCCAGTCCGGTGACTTTCGCGTACAGCAGCAATACGGGGGAACGGAGCGAGCTGCTGATGCGCCGCTGGCTGCCCGCCAGGCCGCCGACGCGTTGGTGAAACTGGTGCCCACCACGTCGCTTTTCGCTCGCGTCGATGGCGTGATGCTCGGCGGATCGTTCGCGCTGATGGAACTCGAACTAATCGAGCCTGCTCTCTTCTTCCACTGCGATGACCTCGCCCCGGCCCGGTTCGTCGACGCCGTCGTCGGACGGCTGTAGGGGGCGCGGCGACACCAAACCCAACGTGCCGCGCAGGATAGCGGAAAGCGCCAGCGCCGTGGTGCCAATACCCAACGGCGACACCATCCGGCCCATTAGCATCAGCGTGTATCCGTTGGCGACCAGCCGCGTCGCCAGCAGGTGTAGCCCGAAGCCCAGCACGATTAGGCCGAGTAGTGCGGTCGCCAACGCAATGGGCAACGCGTGAGGCTCCCTCCGGCGCACGGTCAGCAGGCGCAGCGTCGATGCAACCGATAGGCACGAGAACGCTAGCGTCAGTGTCGTGGCGGTCGCCGAGACGACCTCGCGCGAAAAGCCATTGCGCGTCGACGCGTAGGTGACGGCAGCGCCGACCAGCAGGAAGCCGCCGACGGCTGCGAGAGCCGCGAGCACGATGCCTTCGCTTCGACGGATGTGCCAGAAAGCGCCCGGCTCAAGCATCGGGAACGTCCGGACCAGGCGGAAGGATAGGTTTGGGGGCGTCGGGGTCGAGAAGGCTGCCGTCTTCGGGGTCGGGTGGGCGATCGGAGGCGGGGCGCACGAGTTCGTTGGGCGGGCGGTCGTCCGTTCCAGCGTGTTCGTCAGCGAACAAGTCCCAGACCGTTAGGAACAGCGCCGCGATAACGGGGCCGAGAGCAGGACGAGCCAGTCGGGCATCGCCGTATCGCGGCCGACGAGGATCGGGCGCAGGATGTTGTCGACCAGCCCGATCACGAGCACGCCGATCAACACGAGGATAAACGCCTTGACCGGTGATCCGGTCGCCAGCAGAATAATGGCGGCAGGCAACCAGACGAGCGCAGTTCCGATGGCCGGGAGCAGGCTCAGAACGGTCATCACGACGCCCCAGAAGACCGCTCCGCTGATGCCCAAGATCCAGAACGCGATCCCGCCTATGGTGCCCTGCACCAGAGCAACGATAAGGGTGCCTTTGAGCGTTGCCCGCGAGACGATAGCGAAGCGTTTGAGCAGCAGTCGCTCCCGGCTGTCGCCCAGCGGCAGCGCGCGGATGGCGTGCCCGAGCAGCGTGTCGCCGTCCCGGATGAAGTAGAACAGCACGTACAGCATCAGGAAGAAGCTGACGGTGACCTCCAGTGCGTCCTGCGTATACGACAACGCCCGCTGCCCGACGGCCTGACTGATCGCTACGGCCGTATTGGTAATCCCCTCCTGCACCCGCTCTGCCGTCACGCCGAAGCGCAGCAAGAACTCGCGGGCCGCCGGTAACTCTTGCTCAATCGAGTACACGACTTGCATGATCGTCGCCTCACCCGAGTTGATGCGTTGAAAGATGTGCGATGCCTCGTTAACCAGGGCGACAGCGACGAAGCCCAGAGGAATCAGCACGACGAGAATGATGAGGCCAACCGTCAGGACGGATGACAACGACTCGCGTCCACCTAGCCGCCGGGTCAGCCGGTCGTGCGTCGGGCGGAAGATGACGGCCAACACGGTCGCCCAAAACAGCGGCATGATGAAGCCCCACACCAAACCCAGAAAGCTGAGCGTGACGATGGTCAGCAGCAGCAGGAAGAAGTTGAAGCGGAGCGTGCCGACGCGCATGGTCAGTGGTGGGGAGGTCAGCGCAGAATACCCCGTATCGCGCCGCGCAATCGTAGCGATGCGGTTTGTGAGGGGCCCCGTCGCTATGGAGATGCGGTGTGCAGGATCAGGCGTCGTCGCCTTTTGGCTCGGGTAGCACGGTGCGGATGTGGAGGTCTACGAGTTGTTCGTCGTCGACTACGTCCGGCGCGTTCGACATCGGCTCCTGTGCGGACTGCGTCTTGGGAAACGCGATCACGTCGCGCAGGCTCGTCGCGCCGGTCAGGAGCATCACCAGGCGGTCGAGGCCCAGCGCGATGCCGCCGTGCGGTGGGGCGCCGTAACGGAATGCGTCGAGTAGGAAGCCGAAGCGCCGCTGGGCTTCCTCGGACGAAATGCCGAGCAACTCGAACATCCGCTTTTGAACGCTGCGGTCATGGATACGAATCGACCCGCCGCCGACTTCGCTTCCGTTGAGTACCAAGTCGTAGGCGCGCGCTTTGACCTGAGCCGGATCGC
Source organism: uncultured Rhodothermales bacterium (assembly GCA_963973615.1). Taxonomy (GTDB): domain Bacteria; phylum Bacteroidota; class Rhodothermia; order Rhodothermales; family BA12; genus CAXBBB01. The sequence goes on from CAXBBB010000033.1 coordinate 5,173, forward strand.
TGTCGAGCAGGCCGAAGTCTTCGGGACGCGGAGACGTGAACGGGTGGTGCATCGCGTGGTAGCGGCCTTCCTCGGCGTCGTAGTCGAGGAGCGGGAAGTCGGTCACCCACAGGAACTCCCACGGCCCTTCGGCGCCGTTCGGGACGAGCCCAAGTTCGCTCGCCATGTGGACGCGCAGGTCGCCCATTTGTCCGTAGACTTTCGACGCATCGCCCGCGAGGACGAGGACGAGGTCGCCCGTTTCGGCGCCTGCTTTATCAGCGGCGGCCTGGGCGAAGCTGGCGGGGAGCACCTACTCCTTTACCGACGCCATCAGCGGTCCGCCGTCGGACGGCTTCTTGAAGTAGAACAGCCCGCCTGCGCCGATCTTCTTGCGTACGATGTCTTTGTCGAGCTTGTCCATCGCGCCGCGTCCCCTATCGCCTTCGCCCGGAATGCGGATCGCCAGGACGCGTTCGGCCCCTTCCAGCACGCCGAAGCCCGATCCTTGGAACGTGTCCGTCAGGTCGACGAACTCCAATCCGTAGCGCAGATCGGGCTTGTCCGATCCATACGTGTGCATCGCCTCGTCGTACGTCATCCGGCGAAACGGCGTCGTGATGTCGGCTCCCTTCAGTTCTTTCCAGAGCGAGGCCATCAGTTCCTCGATCAGCCCGTAGATCGTCTCCTCACGCGCGAACGTCATCTCGACGTCGACCTGGGTGAACTCGGGCTGACGGTCGGCGCGCAGGTCTTCGTCGCGGAAACACTTGGTAATCTGCACGTAGCGATCCAACCCGGCGACCATGAGCAACTGCTTGTACGTCTGCGGGCTTTGCGGCAGCGCGTAGAAGTGGCCCGGATGGACGCGGCTCGGGACGAGGAAGTCGCGCGCGCCCTCGGGCGTCGACTTCATCAGGACAGGCGTCTCGATCTCCAGGAACGAGTGCGCGTCGAAGTGGCGGCGGACGATCTGGTAGAGTTTGTAGCGTAGGATCAGGTTGCGCTGCAACTCGCCGCGACGCAGGTCGAGGTAGCGGTGGCGCAGCCGAAGGTCCGCCGCCGCGTTCTGCTGCCGCTCTTCGTGCGCGCTGACGGGGAAAGGCAGTGCCTCGCTCGTGTTGAGGACGACGAGACTACTCGCGCGGACCTCGACTTCGCCCGTTGCCAATCCGTCGTTGGCTCCGGCTTCGCGCTTCTGAACGACGCCTTGCACGCTGACGACGTACTCACCGCGTAGCCGCTCGGCCGTCGCTCGCGCTTCGTCGTTGTCCTGGGGCGTCAGCACGACTTGGGTCAGTCCGTAGCGGTCGCGCAGGTCGAAAAAGACGACGCCGCCCAGGTTGCGGTGCGTATCGACCCAGCCTTCGAGCGTGACGGTCTGGCCGATATCGCTCAACCGCAAGTCGCCGCACGTGTGAGTGCGCGGGGGATGCGGATTGGCGTGGGCGGGCGTGACGGCAGCGGTCGGTTCGGACATCGGAAAGGGAATCGTCGGATCGTAAGGGGCAAAAGTACGGAGCGAGAGTCCGGTAGGGTGATATCCCTAGATCCGGGGATGCGCATTGTGCGCGGTCTTCGCGATACTGAGTAGTGTAGAATCCGCCCAGGAGTATTCGGTCGGACCAGTCGCTATACTCCCACACCACACACACCCTTCACGTCATGCCGGTCGTCCGATTCCTCTGCCTGTGCGCAGCCTTCGCAGTTCTCGCACACCCCTCTCATGCTCAAAACGTCCCCGGATGGAATGAGGCACCCTACTTCGGTACGATGACACTTTCGGGTGAATTCAACGGGGACCCGCGTACGACCGACGTGCGAGCGGGCGGAAGCCAGCGTAACCCCGTCGAAGGCGGCGGCTGTACGGGATGGATCGGCGCACGTCCCGACGTGACCGTGACCTATACCTCGTCCGGTGGCCTCGACCTGACGATCAGTGCAGCAGGAAGTGCCGACGTGAACCTGCTCGTGCGCGCTCCGGACGGACGCTATTTCTGCGACGACGACAGTGGTGAAGGCCTCAATCCTCTGCTGACCGTTTCGAGTCCGCCGTCGGGCACCTACACCATCTGGGTCGGCACGTACGCCGAAACGAGCGATCTGGTCGATGGCGTCGTCGGCGTGAGCGAACTGGGGCGCGGGGTGTCCATGTCGAACCGAGGCGGCGGTTCATCCGGCACGATCCAGGCATCGAATGCGAGCGGGAATGGCCGAATTCAGGCAGCGAGTTCGTCGGGGGGGGCGTCAGGTGGAGGAACGTCGCGGGCGAGCGGGTCGGTAGACGGCTGGAATAACGATCCGTACTTCGGGCGCACGAGCCTTCAATCCGGCTTCGGCGGTGATCCACACGTGATCTCGGTGAGCGCAGGCGGGTCGATGGCCAATCCGCTGAGCGGAACGGGGTGTACGGGCTACATCGGCAACAGCGCTCCGGACGCCGTCGTCAACTTCACGGCGGGATCGCTGGCGCTGACGTTCAGCGCGGCGGCGAGTAGCGACCTGAGCCTGGTCGTTCGCGCCCCATCCGGCTCGTACTACTGCGACGACGACAGCGGCGACGGCTATAATCCAATGATCACGATCAACGGTCCGAGCAACGGCAATTATCAGATCTGGGTGGGCACGTATAGCCAGTCGAGCGAACTGATACCCAGTCGTGTCGGCGTGAGCGAGCTAGGCCGAGCCGTCAACTAGGCGTTCTCGGGCAAAAGTCGGAAAGAGGTTGGACGAGTGCGTCTTACCGAATCTTCAACGGCTGACTGGCTGGACTCCTTGCGCCTTCACAAATAGCGCGGTATCATAGCCGTCCTGCCGGTCAAATGGCGGGACCGGATCCTGTAGCTCAGTTGGTAGAGCAGCTGGCTTTTAACCAGCGGGTCGTAGGTTCGAGTCCTACCGGGATCACTCCTCACGCAGAGCCTCTTTTCAGCTCTGCATCCGCGCTGCCACGCGCGACCGCCTGCCCGGGTGGTGAAATTGGTAGACACGCCATCTTGAGGGGGTGGTGGCCGCAAGGCCGTGCTGGTTCGATTCCAGTCCCGGGCACATAGATTGAAGGGCTAAGTCGCTTGTAGCAGCGACTTAGCCCTTCGTCTTTTTAAAGTGGGTACGGGCAGGGGTACGGGGTTGTGGACATCGTCTCAATTCAATCCCGCAAATCATTTACGGCTGATGAGAATTCTTAGTCTGCCAGTGCTTTGAACAGAGCGTCGCGGGCGTCGGTGTAGAATTGAACACTGAGGCGCGCAGCCATGTCGTCTGAGAGATCGAGGAGTTGGCGTCGCGACGAAACCGGCATGAGTAGCGTCTGAGCTCCCTTCTCGACGGCGATTTCGGCCACCGACACGGCGTTGTAGAGGTCTTCTATCGAGCCCCCGAGATTGAGCGAACCCACGACAACAAGCCCACCCCGGAGGCTTTTACCGAGGAGGGCGCTGCACAGCGCGAGCAGCACGGCCACCCCTGTGCCAGCTCCCGTCCTTGCCGCATCGAACGAGAGGAGTTGGACCGTGAACGCGTGCGACCGAGGGTCCCGGTCGCCGACGAGCCCCTGCGCCTTCGCGTACAGATTCTGTTCGGCGCACCGGACGGCTTCGGAGAATGGAGCCGGGGCCGGGCGGTTGAGGATCTTGACACCGGAGCCCGGTCCCTCCGTCGTCTCGACGCGGAACAGCCCGGCCGGCTCATCACCGCTCCCCGGGCTCACCGCCCACGCCTGGCCCGGCGGGAGTGGATCGGCCCCGATCTGGTTCTGGTCCCGAAGCTCCGGCGTCGTCACGAACTCCTCGACTCCGTTGAGCCCGAGTTGGTAGCTGAAGCCGGTCGCCCGGAACTCGGCAGACCCGATCCGCTTCTGCTGCTCCTTCACGCGCCGCCGGCACTCCAGCGCCAGCCGCACGGCCCACTCCAGGTCTTCGTCGGGCACCTCCGCCTCGGGGTCGGGGTGGAGCAGCTTGACAAGGCCGCTGACCGTCTTCTGCACGGCGTGGGCGTCGCGGCCGGAGAGCGCGCCCCCGAATGTCACGCGGTCCATGAGCACGCCCGCGCGGCCGGTGTCGCGAAGCCGGGTCCACGACTCGGCGAGGAAATCGCTGACCAGGCCGAAGTGGTCGGTGAAGCTACCCCGGCCTAGCTTCGGCATGTCCCAGCCCGGGATGTAGGCGTGGATCCGGTCCATGAACGCCGTGTCGTCGCGCATCTCGGGCGGCATCGGCCCGAACAGGTGGCCGACCCGCTGCTGGTGCTCCACGTCGACGTCGAAGTTGCCGACCATGACGACACCGCCGTCCGCCCGGATCGACTCCTTGCCGCGGCTAAACTCGCCGGACTCCATGTACCCCTTCATGATGTTGACGCCGTCCTTCTGGTCGAACGAGACGCCCGACACCTCGTCGAAGCAGACCACGTCGTACTGGCAGACGAGCCCGCGCTGACCGTTTGCGAGGTTGACGAACATCCGCGCGACCGTCGCCTTTCCACCTGAGACGAGATGGGCGTACGGGGAGACCTGCTGGTAGAGGTGGCTCTTGCCCGTCCCCCGCGGCCCAAGCTCGACGGCGTTGTAGTTCCGCTCCACGAAGGGGACCATCCGCAACAACGCCACGTCGCGAGCTCGCTCGCTGAGGGCTGACGGCTCAAAGCCCACGCTCCGGAGCAGGAACGCTTTCCACTCGTCCGTCGAGAACCTCGCCCGGCCCTCTATGAGCGGCCCGAGCACATCGCGCTGCGAAAGCTGAATGGCCCGTAGGCTCCCAACGGCGAACGGCCGCCCGCTCTTCTCCTGCGCGACGACGGGGTCGTATGTCAGGTCCACCTCGGCGTAGAACCCGCCCGTCAACATCCGCTGGTGGGCGTGGACGAGTTCGTCCGGGATCGCCACGTTGCGGAGCCGCAAGCCGGGAAGCTCGGCCAC
>CAXBBB010000034.1:0-10065 GCA_963973615.1 uncultured Rhodothermales bacterium
TTGCTTATTGGCACACGCTACTAGGAGCGTCGAACTCTTCGTTCACCGTCGTGCCGTTCACCGCGAATACGGCCGTATACGACTGGTTGAGATACCGGCCTTGTACATCGTACGTCGTGTTAGGACTAAGCAATCGCGTCGAAAGCGTCAGAGCCGTGATCGCATCAGGAGTAGAGGAGGTGGGATCGCGAACGATAACCGGCTTCTCATTCAACTGGAACCAGTTTGTACCCCCTTGAGGGCGAACCGAGACAGTGAACGGCGGCACGTTGGTGAAGTATACTCCTTCGCTCGGGTTAGCACAGACCGGGCGCAGTGTCACCGTTACAGGCGGAGAAGCCTGGGGCAGGTCGACCGTGCAGTTGGTGCACGTGGTCTGATTCGCGGCCGGAATGAACTGGTTGCGAAAGAAGACGCCTGTACGATAGCGGGTACCGCTGGCTGGCACCTTCAGCGTCGTGGAAGACGAGTTGGCACCGATTGTCTCGTTAGCCGAGAACCCGTAGGTATAGGCAGCAGCCTGAAGCGCACCCGTGTTACCGTTTCGGTTGACCGTGATCGTGACGTCCTGAGCAGGTACCTCGACGCGAACGTAGACGCAGTAAAAGCCAACGTACTGCCAGCGTCCGACGACGACTGTTCCATTCTTGCCTGCTGCTACCGTAAGGTCTTCAACTTCAACCCAATTGCCTACCTCCTCGTCGAAGCGAGCGAGGGTGACCACGTCGCCTGCTTTGACCGGCTGACCGGTATTGGGGTTAACGACTCCATCCGGAATGGAAAACTCGACTTCCGGGTTACCGCTGACCTGACTGGCCTGATCGTCCCCGACGGATGCGCGAATATTGGTCACGTTGAATGCGACATCCTGCTGACCAGCAGGCGCATCGCTCTCCGGCACTTCGTTGAATGAATCTGCCGTCGGGTCGAAAACCGATACCTGCACTTCAGCTTGGCCAGCAAGCCTCGCACCATTCTGGTCTTGAAGCTGGGCACCAGCCGGGACAGTAACCGTCGTAGGAGCCGCATCTCCGTCGGGATCCGCTGTCACTGCCGTTGGGGCATTCTGGTTGACCGGAGCGGACTTGACAGCTACACCTGCGGGAGGCGCGCTAGGCGACACCAACTTGATCGTGCGTCCGACAAGGCCAGTATCCGTCAATGCAATAACGCGGCGCTGCGGCAGGTAGCCCTGGGCCTCAATCTGAATCGGAATGAGAACCGGATTGGCCTCGCTAGGGACCACATCGTTGTCGATGCTGATGTTGAACTGACCAGCGCGCACGTCGATATCGGTCGACCCGAGAGCGAAGCCGAACGCATTGGTCAGCAGCCCGGTGAGCGCGGGATCTGTCACTCGGACAGTTACATTCTGAGCCGTGACGAAGTCGCCTGTCTTGGCGTCGACGATGGCGCCGCCGATGACCGTGTTTTGGTCTTCGACGTTGAATTCGAGGACGAAGTCTTCAAAGGCGTCCTCGAGTCCTGACGTGTCACACGCGCTCAGACCGAGCGTTGCAATTATCAGTAGTGGAAAAAGGTGCTTCATGAGGTGGAAGTAGAAAAGGGAAGCAAAAAGATGATGTAAAACAGATACGAGTTACCGAGCCCCTACACCTAACGTGATGCCAAGAGAAACGACAGGCCAGAACTTGGCCCCCGAGAGGTCAGCCAGTTCACTATTGACGTTCTCGACGAAATTGGCCGGGACGCCCAGTAATGCTCCTTCATCCGTGAGTACGGTAATCTCAGGTGACCCCACGTAGGCCACGCCGAGTTGGAAGTTCACACCCACTCTCCCTTTGGTCAGATTGCCTACTCCAACACCGAGATATGGCGCAATTGGGCTAGGATAGTCGACTTCGACTCCAAGGCCACCGATCTGTTCAGGCGTGAAGGTCGCAATCTCTTCTCCACCGTCTTCTAGCACATAGTTTGTCTGGCTCTGGACAGACGCATCGACCTTGTTGAGATTGACGAGGACTCCGCCGGTGATGTGAAAGGCACGACCGCCCGGATGAAAGTCGGCGAAGACTCCTGCTGACCCAATGCTGAGTTCCTCATTGTAGCCCAAGACCAGCCCCTCGATCTCGTGGTCTTTTTCCGTGAGCTGATCATTTTCTACGTAGCCTAGAATGCTATTCGGTTCTGAAATAGGCAGGTAGCTAAAGTTAGCGCGGACGTTGAAAGCCGGAGTCACCGCATATGCAACATCGGCGCCTACACCGAAGGTGCTGACCCGCAGCATGACCCCGCCTCGCTGAGCAGTTGCCGTTCCGGTGCTGAATAAGAGGGCTGCGCAAAACAGCAAGAGATAGTGCATTCTCATGATGAGTCGAGAAGTTGAGTATAAATTAAGCTTACCTCTGCTGAGGCAAACCGCATGGATGTGTGTAGGGGGAGCGTTCAGAACCGCATGGTCTCACCCTCCAATACTACGCGCGTAGCAACGCTGTAACCTAATACGCGATCGCGTGGTACTCTCTGCTTTCCATCGCAACAGGAGCGTGTAGACCTCCCCTCCAGCCAAAGCGGCACGAATACCCCCGCCGAGGCCATGCAGCGGAGTGTTACTTACAGAGGCCGGCGCTGACCTCAAAAGATTCGCGCAATGAGCCATCAGAAGCGACCGTGTACGTGTCTCGGAATGTCTCCTCTAGATAAGCAGCACGCACGTCATAGGTGACACCGGGGCGCATCACGCGCGTCACCTTGACGATCTGCTCGAGCGATCCATTGGCGCGGCGGACGATCTCCGTGACTTTACCCAGCCCAACCCAGGTAGTCGTACCCTGCTCTCGGACAGAGACTGTGAACGACGGCAGACTGTCGATGAACACCTGGCGACCCGAGATGGCGCATGTGGGGGCGATCTCGATGGTGACCGGTGGAATAGGCGCAGGCAACGTAATGCGGCAGTCGGTACATGTCTGCTGATCGGCAGCGGCATATACGTTACCGTTGAAGATGGCACGGGCGTAGCGGCGGTCGCCCATCGGCAGGTCTGCAAACGTAGCGCGGGCGACCCCAGACCCGGACGAAACCGACTGACTGCGGGCGTATCCCGATCCGGCGACGCCTATCTCGAACGCTTCCTCGTTTCCGTTGCGGTCCACGGTGATCGTGACGGTCTGTGTAGGAGCAGGGCTAGACGTACTTGCGCTCTTTTTAACTGGGGTATACAAACCAAACGCAGTCACTTTTGTGGACACGGTTCGACTCTGCTTACCCGACCCGACCGTCGCGGTGCCAGCATCGACCCATGCCCCAGCATCATCATCGTAGCGGCGTAGAGCGATGACGTCACCCGGCGCAAAGGGATTACCCGTCTCTGGGTTTACCGCCGACTCAGCAATCTGAAAGGTGATCTCTGTCTGCTTATTGCCACTTGCGGCGTTCTTCCCGCCGACTGTCGCCCGCAGGCTGACGGCTCCAAGTCGTACCGAGTTACCGTCGTCTGGCAGTGTAGCGACGGCGTCGCTATTGGGATCGACCGACGACACCTGAAACTCGATGGCTCCAGTCAGCGCCGCACCGCTTGCGTCTTGCAGTGTCGTGCCCTGAGGAATCGTCACCGTCGCGCTACCCGATCCGTCGCTGCTCGACGTGTTCGAGGCGCTGACGGTCGTCGACTGGGTCGTCTGGCCGCTGGCATCCGACGCGGCAGGTTGCTGCTGTACGGCGACGCCGACGGGCGGACGCGCCGGAGCGAGCATCTCGACCGTTACACCAACGAAGCCGGTGTCGGTGACCGTGATCTCACGGCGCTGCGGCAGGTAGCCGTCGGCTTCGAGAGAGCGCGCGGTTGTTGTTGACGTTGAAATTGAATAGGCCGTCATCGACTTCGTCCGAATCGCCAATGGGATCACCGAACGCGTTGACGAGCAGGTCGCCGCGGTCGTCGGGATAGGTGACGGTGACGGGGACCGACACGAAGTCGCCCGTACCGGCGTCGATCAGGTTGACGCCGATGGTCGTGCGCTGCTGCTCGATACCGAGGATGATGTTGAACTCGTCGAGAGCGTCACCGGCAGCCTGGAAATCGCAGGCGCTCACACCGAGCGCGGCGAGACAGAGGAAAAGAGAGGAGAGTTTCATTGGGAAACGATAGGAAGGGGTACAAAAAGGAGGAGACGCTCAGCGGGCGCCGAGTCCGAGCGTGAAGCCGAGCGAGACGACGGGGTGCCAGCGAAAGCTGTCAAAGCCCTCTTCCAGGCGCGGCGCATTCTCAGCCGTTGCGCCGATCATGCGTTCGCCCTGCATCTCGATCGAGACGGGTCCGGTGTAGGCCACACCGACCTGCGCGTTCAGCCCGAACCGGCGACTGTTGGCACGCCCAAAACCCAGTCCGGCGTAGGGAGCTATCGGATTCTTGTACGAGATATCGGCTCGGAGCGAGCCGACGCGCTCGACGGAAAACGTGTAGTCCAGGGTAGGCTCGTAGTAGGCTTCGGCGGCGCGGATCGAGCCGCCCGCGTTGGAGAAGTTGTACAGTCCGCCTGCCGTCAGGTGGAAGCGTCCGCCGGTCGGGTGCCAGTCGACGAGGACTCCTGCCGATCCGAGTTGGAATCGATCATCCTCGACCTGCATCACCAGCCCGTCGACGCCATGCTCGGCATCGGTGAGCAGACTGCTTTCGGCGAGCGCGGCCATGTCGGGCACGAACTGTCCGATGCGCTGGGTAGGCGAGGTGCCGAAGAAGTTGGCCGTTGCCCGCAGATTGACCTTATCGGTGACGGCATAGGAGAGGTCACCGCCCAGACCGAGCGTGCTGACACGCACCATCACGCCTGCTCTTTGAGCAGATGCGGGGAGAACGACGAGGAGAAGAGCGGCAGCGACGAGCAACCGAGACGTGAGAGCGCGCATGGCGGAGGGGATAGGAAAAACAAACCGTAGTCTGCTCTGGGTATCGGCGCTCGCGGGTGGGTCGTAAAGTGTGATCGCACAAAAACGTAGACGCCGCTCCGACCCAAGTCAGAAGCGGCGTCTACCAACCGGGATGTACCCTACTTATCCTCGCGTCCAGACCTTCATCTTGTCGCGCATATAGGCCACTGCGTTTTCGGCGGGGATGCGCTCCTGCTCAAGCGTGTCGCGGTCGCGGACGGTGATGGTGCCGAGTTGGTCGCCTTCTTCGACCGTTTCACCGTCGACCGTCAGGCAGAAGGGCGTTCCGGCTTCGTCCATGCGGCGATAGCGCTTGCCGATCGAGCCTTTGTCGTCGTAGAACGTCGCCATGCCGTCGTCGCGTAGGTCGGCTTCGAGTTTGGTCGCGAACTCGGCCATCGGGCCTTTCTTGATGAGCGGGAAAACGGCTGCTGTGATCGGTGCCATACGCGGATGAAAACGCATCACGACGCGCTCGTCGCCGCCGGTCGTGTCCTCATCGTAAGCTTCGCAGAGCAGCATCAGGACCGTCCGGTCCAAACCGACGCTCGTCTCGACGACGTAGGGGATGTAGCGCTCCTGCGATTGCGGGTCGAAATACTCCATCTTCTTGCCGCTGAATTCCTGGTGGCGGCTCAGGTCGTAGTCGGTCCGGCTGTGGATGCCCTCGACTTCCTGCCAGCCCATCGGGTACTCGTACTGCACGTCCTGGGCAGCGTCGGCGTAGTGGGCGAGCTTTTCGTGTCCATGCCAGCGCAGCTTGCTCTCGCGCACGCCGTTGCCGACGTGCCACGCCATGCGGTCTTCACTCCACTTCTCGAACCACTCGGACTGAGTGCCGGGCGCGCAGAAATACTGCATCTCCATCTGCTCGAACTCACGCGTGCGGAAGATGAACTGCCGCGCGACGATCTCATTGCGAAACGCCTTCCCGATCTGCCCGATTCCGAACGGGATGCTCTGCCGCGTCGTCTCACGCACGTTGTGGAAGTTGACAAAAATGCCCTGGGCGGTCTCGGGCCGCAGGTAGACTTTGTTCTCGCTATCGGCGGCGGGGCCGACGTGCGTATCGAACATCAGGTTGAACTGTCGGACATCGGTCCAGTCAAACGCACCGCTATCGGGGCTGCGAATTTCTTCGTCCATGATGAGCGCGTGCAAACCGGACGGCATATTGTCCGAGTTGAGCGCTTCGACGAGGCGCCCGTAGACGGCGTCGGCCTGCTCGTCCTTTCCCTTCTTGCGCAGCTTGTCGATGTGGCCCTCGATGAGCTGATCGGCGCGGTAGCGCATCTTGGACTGTTTGTCGTCGATGAGCGGATCGCTGAACGCGTCGACGTGGCCGGATGCTTTCCAAACCGTCGGGTGCATCAGGATGGCGGCGTCCAGCCCTTCAACATCGGCCCTGCCCCGGACCACGGCGTTCCACCAGCGGTCTTTGACGTTGCGTTTGAGTTCGACGCCGAGCGGTCCGTAATCGTACGTCGCGGCCAATCCGCCATAGATGTCGGACGAGGGAAACAGGAAGCCGCGGCGCTTGCAGAGCGAGACGATGGTGTCGAGCGTGACGGACATAGATCAGGGCGGGTCGAAGGCGATGGAGAGTGGGAAAGGTAGCCCGGGTACGTGCAGCGCAGGATGAAAAGCGTTCGACTCAGCGAGACCGTGCGGTCAACGAGTCGCGCCTTGCAAGAAGGAAGTGGAAGCCTAACCTGACTTGCGACGCCGTCACTGGTGCCTACCTCCTGCCTACAACTGACAGGCGGCAGAAGGATGTAATGGAGTAGGAATCGGTGGAATTCCCGCGTGCGCTCCCCTACCAAACGCGGCTTCCGGTGGGTGGAGTTGCAACATGGGCACAGCGACGCCGAAACGACGGCCCTACTCTCTATCGTTTCTCGTTACTGTCCGGCAGGCTCCTGTTCGTGCGTACTCCGCGCAGCAGCCGCCCCCGCTCATGTCCCGTTCCCCCTCGTCTCCTCCTACCCGTATGCAGTTCGCCGGAATCACCGCTCAACTCGAAGAGCGTTACGGCTCGGCCGCCCGCGAAGTGTCCGAAGGGCACTGGGTGTTCGAAGTTGGTACGGCGTCGACGCGCAGCCAGGTGGTCCACCTGATCTTGAAGGCGCGCACCGAAAACGGACAGGACATCTCGCGCATCGTGGCAAATAGCCCCGTCGGACCATTGCCTCCTCGCTACGACCTGGAACGCCTACTCCGCCGCAACGCCCAACTCGACGTCGGCGCGATCTGCGTCGAAGATTTCCGCGACGACACGGGCAACACGACGGTCTACCTCACCATCCGCGCGTCGCAGTTGATGCGAACCGCCGACTTCGCCGAAGTCTGGGAGATGGTCGACATCGTCGCGCGCATCGCCGATCAGCTCGAACGCGAGATCTACGCGACCGACCAGCATTAACTCCCTCCTGCTCCCCACTCTCGATACCGATTCATCCCCACTATGGCTGACCTTTTTTACCGCGCCGGCAAAGGCCGATTTCTGCGCAACGAGAATGGCGTCAAACGCTACGCCGAAAGCGGCCTAAGCGACTTGCTGGTGCGCACGACCAAACGCTCGGCGAAGTACCGCGAGACGAACGAGAACCTGCTCGTCGAGAAGGCCAACCTGCGCATGCGCAACACCGAACTGGCCGAGCAGCCGATGCTCGACGGCAGCGAGTATTTCAGCGTTCGTCGGCGCATTCGCATCAACACGGCGATCATCGTCGCATCCGTCGTGGCAGGCATCTTCCTGTCGTTCGTGTCGATCTCGGCGTTTCTGAACGAGACGACCGGCATCGACGGCTGGGTGCGTACGATGGCTGCGCTGGTGTTTGCGGTCGTCCTCGTCGGTGGCGGTTTGATCGTTACCGAGCGGTTGATCGAGTCGCTGATTCCGCGCCGGACGTTCAAGGCTGAAAACAGAGGCGGCGAAAGTCCCAAAGCGGTCGCCTGGCTGTGGGCATTGCTGCTCGTCGCTATCGAAGTGGCCATCTTCGCTCTCGCCGATGTGCGCGCTGCCCAACTGAGCGCTCAGACCGGACACGATGCGCTCTACCTTGGCTTCGTCGTCTTCGCGATGATCATGCCGATCGTTGCTGGTACAATTCGATGGGACGCAATGCGCTTCGTCGACGTGTTCGAGACGACACAAGCCTTCCGAGGCACCGAAGATCGGCTCGCCCAGATCGACTCGCTGCTCCAGCAAAACGGTGAGTTCGAGAGCAACTTCTACAAAGTCAAATTGCTCGAAGTCTGGGACGACATCAACGAGTTCAAGACGCACAAAGACAACTACAATGAGAAGAAGGGCATCGTCGAGTCCATTGACGGTCACTTCGTCCAGTCGTTCGACCAGTTTCAGGCCGAGGCTAGCAAGCGCTACGACAACGACATCCGCGACCTGACGAGCAAGTCGATGCGCCGCTTGGACGCCACGCCGGGAGGCAGCAAGAGCAACTCGAAACTCGACGCCTTCTCCATGCGCCCCAGCGACGCGCCTAAGCCGACCGCCAAGGAAGTCGACGATCGCCCTAAGATGACGGCTCGCCCTGTGCGGTGATTCACCCTGGTCCCTCGTGACTCGACCGGACGGATCTGCTCAGGCGGGTTCGTCCGGTTTCGTTTTACGACATCGCCCTGACCTGTTCTTACCTCATGCATCGACTTGCTCTCCTCTGCTTCACGCTCGTCACGTTCGTGCCCATCGTGCATTCGCAAACGCCGGATGCATCGCGCCCTCATGTGGGGTTGGTGCTCAGCGGAGGATCGGCGCGTGGACTAGCGCACATCGGCGCGATACACGTGCTGGAAGCCAAAGGCTACGCACCCGACCTGATTGCGGGCACCAGCATGGGCGCTGTCGTGGGCGGGTTGTATGCCACAGGGTGGGGTCCCCAGTCGCTCGACAGCCTGGCCCGGACTATCGACTGGGGTCGCGCGTTTTCGGACGCGTCTCAGCGCTCGGACCAACTGCTGCCTCAGCGCCTCGGACGCGCTCCGGCGGCGCTGCGCGTCGGGTTGGGCGAAGGCGGCGCATTGCCGCTGGCCGTGCTATCGGGGCAACGGGTGCGGTCGCTGATCACCCGGCTGACGTGGTCAGCTCGCACGACCGACGATTTTTCGAACTTGCCGATTCCGTTCGCCGCCATCGCCGCCGACCTGGAAACGGGCGAGGCGATCCGGTTCGGCGAAGGCGTGCCCCTGGCAGGCGCGATCCACGCGAGCCTGGCGCTGCCGGTCATCTTCGAGCCGGTCAGACTGGACGGTCGCCTACTAGTCGACGGCGGCGTGGTGCGCAACCTGCCTGCCCAAGACGCACGTGCGATGGGCGCCGACGTGCTGATCTGCGTCGATGTAGGGGACGATCTGTGGCCTGCCGACAGTTTGCACTCGGTTACCGACATCGTGCTCCAGACGGCGACCATCGGTACAATGGCGTCCGACGAAGTCCAGCGTGCCCTCTGCGACGTGCTCATCCGCCCCGACCTCGACGGTCTGGGAGCCGACGCGTTCGAGCAGGTGGACTCGCTGATCGCGCAAGGCGCTCGGGCCACGACGGACGTCCTGGACCAACTGACCACCCTACTCACACCGTCCTCGCCGCCAAGTCCGATCAATCGCACACCGCCCAACGCAGACGAAGCCGTCGCCGTTTGCCGCGTCGCCTTCGAGGGGTTGGAACGCATCCCGCAACCGCTCGCCCGTCGGCACATCGGCCTGCCGTCGTCCACCGACTCTATCACCGTCACGCCCGATCTGGCCGCGAGGTGGACCTCCCAACTTTACGGCACCGGAGCTTTCACGAACGTCAGCTATGCGCTGGATGACGACGACAGGTGCCCTTCACTCACGTTTACCGTCGCCGAGCGCTCACGCGCTGTCGTAGGCATTGCGGGCCGGTTCGACAGCGAGCGGCGCGGTGCGGCACTGCTCTGGGCCAGGCTTCCGTCACTTCCGCTCGTCTCGCACAACGCGCAAGCCGACGTGCGATTGAGGCTGGGACGCGATGTGGCGGCCCGCGCTGCACTCAACGGTCCGCTGGGCGTATCGGCGATTCTGATGTGGGAAGCGTCACTCACGTACGAAGAAGGCCCTGCCTTCGCCCTGCCGTCCGGCGTGGCCGACGATCCGGCGCGACTGCGGGCCGAAGCGGTCTTCGCCGACCTCCAC
>CAXBBB010000035.1:0-9892 GCA_963973615.1 uncultured Rhodothermales bacterium
TACGTCGATGGCGCCCTGGGCCGTCGGCGTGACGGGTCAAGTGACGACGTTGGTCAACCGAGGCGGACTCTACGCGCTGATCGATGCCGTCGTGATCGCGATCACCGTCTTCTTTTTCATCGGCGCGATGGACCACGTCAAGGCCATCGACACCGTCGTGAACCGCGCGTTCCGATTTGCCCGCAGCGGCATCGGCACGCTCTGGTCGACGCTGGCGGCAACCGCCGTAACCAACGCGCTCACGTCGAATCAGTACGCGACCAGCTTCATCGTCGCCGACGCGTTCAAGGCCAAATACGACGCGCTGGGGCTGTCGCGCAAAGTCCTCTCGCGTTCGCTCGAGGATACCGGTACGATGCTCGAAAGCGTGGTGCCGTGGACGCCGTCTGCGGTCTTCATGGTGGCAACGTTGGGTGTGCCGTTCGCCGCCTACGCACCGTGGCAGATCCTCTCGTTCGCGGGCTTCGCCGTCGCCTTCCTGCTGCCGGTTCTGGGCATCGGCCTGTTCGCGAATGACCCGCCGCGAGATGTGTGAGCTATCTGCGCGCGTACCTTCGCCCATCACTCGTACCCTCGTTCTCCTCATGTCTCGACTCACCGCCGCGTTCTGCCTTGTCCTGCTGTTGCTCGCCGCGTGCGCATCGCCTAGATCCGAAGCGCCGGTTGACGCTGGTCCGGACGATGTAACCCTTGCAGAAGCTCGCGAACGGGTCAAGGCCGAGTTTCTGCATGCCTGGCATGGGTATCGCTCGCACGCTTGGGGCTACGACGATTTGAAGCCGCTCTCCAAGTCGGGTCACAACTGGTACGACCACGCGATCTATACGACGCCCGTCGACGCGATGAGCACGATGCTGTTGATGGGACTCCAAGCAGAGGCCGATAGCACGGTGCAGTTCGTCGCCGAGAATCTGTCGTTCGATCATGATATGTCGGTGCAGGTGTTCGAGATCACGATTCGGCACCTGGGTGGGCTGTTGTCGGCGTATCAGATGACCGGCGATGAGCGGCTGCTCGATTTGGCCGAGGACCTGGGCACGCGTCTGCTCCCCGCCTTCGAGTCGGCGACCGGACTGCCGTACCGCTACGTCAACCTGCGAACCGGCGAGGTGCGCGACGGCAACACCAATCCTGCCGAGTCGGGCACGCTGCTGATCGAGTTCGGCACGCTGAGCAAATTGACCGGCGATCCGGTCTTCTACGACACCGCCAAACGCGCGCTCGTCGCCATCTTTGAGCGCCGATCCGACATTGGACTCGTCGGCACGTCGCTGGATGTGGAGACAGGCGAGTGGACGAACGGCAACAGCAGCATCAGCGCCTACATCGACTCGTACTACGAGTACCTGCTCAAATGCGCGATCCTGTTCGACGACGCCGACTGCCGCGCGATGTGGGAAGCGTCGATTCCCGCCGTCACCCGCTTCCTCGCCGACACGACCGATACCGGCTTGTGGCACGGCCACGCCGACATGAACACAGGCGAGCGAACGGCGACAGCCTACGGTGCTTTGGATGCGTTCTGGCCTGGCGTCCTCGCCCTATCTGGTGATGTGGAGCAGGCTGAGGCGTTGCAGGCGTCGTCGTTCACCATGTGGAATCTGCACGGCATCGAACCCGAGCGATTCGATTATGCAGCGATGGAAGTCGCTAGCGCCGCCTATCCACTGCGGCCCGAGATCGTCGAGTCAGCTTATATCCTGCACCACTACACGGGCGACGTAGAGTATCGAACGATGGGTCTGTCGCTGTTCGACGACTTCGTACGCTACTGCCGGACGGATGCGGGGTATGCAACCCTAGCGAGCGTCGTGACGAAGGAGCAGGCTGACGAGCAGCAGAGCTTCTTATTCGCCGAGACGTTCAAGTACTACTACCTGCTCTTCTCGCCAGCCGACGTGCTGGATTACGAGGGCGTCGTGTTCAACACCGAAGCGCACCCTATCCGGCGGACGTGGTGAGAGTGCTGGCGTGCCTGAAACTCCAAACGGATCAGTTCTTGTGAAGCGCCCCGATCTTCTCTCTGATGAACGCAGCCACTCGGTCGAGCGATTGATTCGCGGCGGGGAGCCACGGAGTGAACAGTTGCCACAGGTGAAATGCATCCTCGTCGACGTTCAGAGTCACATCGGCTCCGGCGTGTGCAGCGTATTCGGCGAGCAGGCGGCTGTCATCGAGCAGCACTTCACGCCCGCCGACTTCGATGTGGGTTGGCGGTAGGAGCGAGAGGTCGGCGAGGAGAGGCGATTTCTCCGGGTTGTCGTCTGGCAGGTGATGCATCGCCATCTCAGCAAATGCGCGGTCGCCCTCATCGTCGACCATCGGATCGCGCGGCGTGTTGGCCTTGCGCGTTTGGCTCTTGTCGGTCCGGTCCGTGTTGGGCGAGAGGAGAGCGAGGGCGTCGGCGGGCGTACCGTCGCGGGCGAGCGCAAGGGCGAGGTTCAGAGCGAGATGGCCACCTGCGCTGATGCCGCCCAGGACGAGGCGGCATCCGGCGCGTTGGACGGCGCGCGCCGCAGCGAGGGCATCGTCCAGTTGGGCGGGCCAGACGTGCTTGGGGGCGTGCCGGTAGCGCGGCGCGAACGTCGGCAGGTCAGTAGCTACGGCGAGGTAGGCGAGCATCCGCTCGTGTGATTCGGTCGAGCCGAGCACGTATCCGCCATCGCTCAGCCAAACGACGACGGTGCCCGCCTCTGCCCACGTATCCGTCAGCGAGCCGAAGAGCAGTCCGTCGATTCCGATCGTAACGGAGCGTCCAAGCGTCGAGGGCGACCCCGCCGCTTCGCCTCGCAGCAGGCGCTCGAACGCCGGGCGCATCTCGTCGACCGTCTCTCCCAAGTCGACAGAATCGGCCCAGCGCTCGACGTCGCGGAGGTTAACTGGTCCGCTGAACGGACCGCCTGCTTGGGCTGCAACCTGCGCAGCATCGAATGCGGTTGCCATCAGATATTGATCGACTGAACCGCACCGCCGTCGACACGGTAGTTCGAGCCAGTCACGAACGACGCACGTTCAGAGCAGAGGAACGCGACTACAGGAGCTACTTCGTCTGCCCGCCCGCGTCGCCCGACGACCAGGTGCGGACGCTCTTCCTTGAGGAACGACTCGACGGCTTCTTCCTCGCTGACGCCCATCTCCTTAGCGCGCTTCTCCATCATCCCATCGGTCATGTCCGTCTTGATGAACGCTGGAGCGACGGAGTTGATGAGTACGCCTTTCTGCGTATACACCTGGCTCATGCCTTTGGCGAACGTCAGCGTGGCGGCTTTCGCAGCATTGTATACGACCTCGTCCGGGTACGCCTGCGCCACGTTCTCGCTTACCACGAACACGACGCGGCCCCATCCGCGCTCCAGCATCGGCGGGATGAACGCTTTGCTCATCCGTACTCCCGAGAGGAAATCGACTTGCCACGCGTGATTCCAGTCGTCCTCACTGATATCGCGCAATGGATCCCCTTTGGCGCCGGTTACGCCTGCCGCATGAAAGAGGATGTCTATGTCCCAGTCGACGGCGGCTTTGACTTTGTCGGCGCCTTGCTGGTTCGACAGGTCGGCAACGACAGTGACCAGGTCATCGCTCTCGCCCCCGAGTTTATCGGCAGCTTGCTTGAGTTCGGTCGCGTCTAGGTCGGTGAGGAGTAGACGTACGCCTTCGCCTTGGAGGATTTTGGCGGTTTCGAGTGCGATGTCGCCTGCAGCGCCTGTGATGACGGCAGCGCGGCCTGATATGTTGAGGTCCATTTCGGAGGAGTCGGTTGGGAGAGAACATGCCACTCCGCCGACCCGTCGCAGGATGCTCGTTGCGACAGACGTTTCCGAATCGTGAGGTCCTACGCATTCTCGTTTCGCACTTCCGGCCAAACGCAAAAAGCCGACTCTTACTGAAAAGAGTCGGCTTTTTGAGTCGGGGTGGCGGGATTTGAACCCACGACCTCGTCGTCCCGAACGACGCGCGCTACCGGGCTGCGCCACACCCCGATGGTGTGATCCGCTCGCTCAACGCAGGCGGACGGCTAATATAACGGGATCGGTAGGGCAAAGCTGCCGTTCGTCGCCGAAGTTTCGGCAAACGTCCTCCTAGCTCCCCGCCCATGCTCCGTCGCCATTTCTTCCGTTCCGCTTCCACAGCCGCTGCTGGTGCGCTCGTCGCGCCTGCACTGTTGGGATCCTCCAAGTCGCAAGCGAAGTCGGCATCTCTCGCCGTTGAGGGCGGACAATTCGCCATGCTGCGTCGGGGTGTTGGTCTATTTACCGAGCGGGGCGGAACGATAGGCTATCTCGCTGGATCGGACGCGTTCGCGATGGTCGACGCGCAGTATCCGGATACGGCACAGCACGCCTACGAGGGGCTGCACGAAAAGTCAGGTCGACCCCTCGACGTTCTGATCAACACGCACCACCACGGCGACCACACAGCCGGAAATGCGACTCTTGCTCCGCTAGCCTCCCGCCACATCGCCCATGCGCATGTCCCCGATTTGATGCGCGTCTCGACTCAGGAGGGAAAAGAGACTGCGCCCGTACCGACTGAAACGTTCGACGTCGAAACAGCGCTCGATATGGGGGATGAGACGATCCGCCTGTTCCACTACGGCCCCGGCCACACCGCAGGCGACGCCGTCGTGCTGTTCGAACGCGCCAATGTGATCCACACCGGCGACTTGGTCTTTAACCGCATCCCGCCCTACATCGACCCAGGAACGAGCGGCGCAGACACGTCCAACTGGCAACTCGTACTTGACCGAGTCCACGACTTAGGCGACGCCGACACGCTGTACGTCTTTGGTCACTCGAATCCGGCGTATGGCGTCGTCGGCACGCAGGCGGACGTTCGGGCAATGCGTCAGTACCTCGAAGCGCTGACGTCGCATGTCGGAGCGGCACAGCGATCAGGGAAATCGTTGGAAGAGGCGCAGACGATGCGGTTGGATGCAGCCCCAGAATTTTTCGCCCCCGAGGGTTTTCTGACGGTGGCGCGCAATATCGAGGCTGTCTGGACGGAAATGGAAAGGCTAGGAAAGGAGTGACAGGGGACTGCCTCAGAGGATATAGGTGAAGAGGCATGACCGCTTTACATACTTCACCCTATCCTGTTTTTCACTAATAGCCGGGTCTCTAACTTAAGTGTACCTGTTGCTTACCCGAATCGCTACACTTTCCCACCGCCCGCTGTCGGCACGGCTTCTATGCACATAGCTGTCCTATATCAGTACGGCCACAACCCGGATTGCCCGGCGGCCTCTCGCCACTGGCGATTGATGGAGGAGTGGAGCAAGCG
This sequence comes from uncultured Rhodothermales bacterium, assembly GCA_963973615.1. GTDB lineage: Bacteria > Bacteroidota > Rhodothermia > Rhodothermales > BA12 > CAXBBB01. The sequence goes on from CAXBBB010000035.1 coordinate 5,281, forward strand.
TCATGAGGTGACCCTCATCACGTCGACATCAATGCGGCATACGCGTCGGATGTATCGTACCCCTTGGGTCCCCAGCGGGGTACGGCTCGTTGAGATACCACTGGAATACACGAACGCAATGTCGGTGTCCGAGCGGTTAGTGGCTTTCGCTCGGTTTGCGACGAGCGCTTTGCGAGCTATGCGCCACATGGAGGCCCCCGACGTGCTGCTTGCTAGTTCGACTCCGCTCACTGCTGTATGGGCAGGGGCAGTGATGGCGCGCCGGTGGAAGATTCCATGGGTGTTTGAGGCACGTGATCTGTGGCCCGAATTTCCTATCCAGATGAACGCTGTCCCCAGCCTGCTTAAAGGTCCTTTACATGGGCTTGCACGGACACTCTACAGCCGCGCGGATCGGGTCATGGCCCTCTCTCCTGACATGGCTAGTCACATCGGCGATTTGGGGTTTGGCGACAAGACCGAGACTACGTATGGAGGTACCGAAGCGTCCCGCTTCGAACGTCCCGAGATCCACGACATCAAACAGACGAGCAAGTCGACTTTGCTGTACGCCGGTACGTTGGGGCGGGCCAACGCGATTCCACTCCTGCTCGAAGCGGCTGAGCGATTGTCGCATCGGTCCGACCACGAGTTCGTGTTTCTGGGCGACGGCTACTATCGGGAGCAGGTTCAGGAGGCAGCAGATAGATTGCAAAACCTTCGGTTTTTGGGGACTTTACCACTCGAACAGACAGCCTACTGGTTTCGTCGTGCTGATCTCTCTCTCGTGACATTTGAGCCGATCCCTGTTCTTGCTTCCAACTCACCCTCAAAGATCTACGACAGTTTTGCATCAGGGACGCCAGTACTGGTTACCAACTCGGGTTGGACGCGAGATTTAGTCGAGGAGAACGGATTAGGATGGTATAGCTCGCCCGGCGACTCGGCTGGTTTTTCTCAACGCATCGGCTCGTTGATCGACCGACCGCTTGCCCTACAGGCTGCTGGAACTCGCGCCTATCGATTCGCTCGTGACCCCGAAAACGCGCTCATGTTTGACCGAGATGAGCAGGCTCGTCAGTATGAACGCGTGTTTTTCGAGGTGACGGGGGAAACGGCAGCTATCTCCGAAGACGGCTCTCGCCGTTTCGAACAGCTCAGAGCTGCCTGAGTCGCGCCTTCCGGTTAAACGACAGCGGCATACATTTCGTCGATCAGGTCTTCGTAGCGCGTTTCGATAGCGCGGCGGCGAAGCTTCATCGTCGGGGTCATCAGCTCGTTTTCGACGGTAAATGCTTCGTCGAGCAGGCGGAAATCGCGGATCCGTTCGTGCGATGCGGCCTGTTTGGAGTAGGTTTTAAACGTCTCTTTGACGCGCTCCTCGACAGCTGGGTGAACCATTGCGGCTTCGTCGGATTCCGCACCGGTCATGCTCCTCGCCAAATCGGCGTTGGCAACGACCAGAGCTGACAGAAATTCCCGCCCCTCGCCTATGATCAGCACTTGATCAATGAGCGGGTCGGTTTTGAATCTGTCCTCGATGGGGCCGGGGTAGATGTTCTTCCCACCCTTCGACACAATCATGTGTTTGATACGGTCTGTGATTTGCAGGTAGCCGTTCGAGAAGCGGCCTACGTCGCCGGTGTGGTACCAGCCTTCGGTGTCGATGGCTTCTTTGGTCGCCTCTTCGTTGTTCCAATACCCGCGCATGATGTTCGGGCCGCGCGCAACGATCTCCCCCTCGCCGCTGCTCAGCGCGTTGTCGTCGCCGACGGCGCCGGTGTGTTGGGTCAGGATGGCGCCGTCCTTCATGATGCCGACAGTTACACCCGGCATAACGCGCCCTACTGACCCGAAGCGGGGGGCGTCGAGCGGGTTCGCCGCCAGAACCGGCGACGTTTCGGTTAGGCCGTAACCTTCAATGATGGTCACGCCTGCGGCTTCGAAGAACTCGCCGATGGCCTTGGGCAGCGCGGCGCCGCCAGACACGGCGAAGCGCAGATTGCCGCCCAGTTTCTCGTGTAGTTTGGCGAACGCCAGTTTCATCGCGAGGCTGTGCTGGGCGTTCAGAAACGGACCAATGCGCTGGCCTGCTTTGCGCCGCTCAGCGACCTTCTTTCCTGTCGAGACGGCCCAGTTGAAGATGCCTTGCTTGGCTGCTCCGCCTTCCTCTACGCCTTTGGCGATCACGTTGTAAATGCGCTCAAACAGGCGTGGCACGCTCACCAAGAGCGTCGGGTGGACTTCGAGCAGGTTCTTGCTGACCGCGTCGACGCTCTCCGCGTAGGAAATGAGCGCGCCGTTGGCGAGGACGGTCAGGTAGCCGGCTGTGCGCTCGAACGAGTGGCAGAGCGGCAGAAACGACAGGTGATGGTCGTTTTCGTCGAAGCCGATGGCTTCGCTAGCGGCTTTGGCGTTCGAGCAGAAGTTTTTGTGTGTCAACATGACGCCTTTTGGCGTGCCGGTCGTGCCGGACGTGTAGATCAGGGCGCTCAGGTCCTCTTCTTTAACGGCGTCGCCGAGGGCACGCAGATCGGACTCGTTCGCTTTCCAGTATTCGGCTCCGGCTGTCATCGCTTCGTCCCACGCCGTCACGAAGTCTGGATGCTCGCCTCGCAACTCGCTCATCGCTACGACGCCCTCCAGGTCGGGGCACTCATCGTAGACACTCTCGGCCTTGCGCAGTTGGATCGATGTTGAGGTGATAAACACTTTCGACCCGCTATCGGCGAGGATAAAGCCGACTTGTGCGGCGGGCAGCGTTGTGTAGAGGGACACGTTGACGGCCCCCAGGATCTGCGTCGCCATATCAGTGACGAACCACTCGGGGCGGTTCTCGCTCAGAATCGCGACTCGGTCGCCCGGACGCACGCCTTTGCTATGCAGGTAACCCGCCATCGCCTGAACGTCGGCGACCATCTCGTCCCACGTGATGCCTACCCACTCCTTGGTTCGCTTGTCTTTGTGGCGGACCACATCGCGTGCCTTGCCCTTGTAGTGCGCGGCAAGGTTGTAAAACAGCTCGGGGACGGTGTCGAACGGAACGAGGACGGCCATGAGGATGCAGATCGGGATAGGAGCCGGGGTAACGCGAGCGATACGCGGGATGTTCAAAAAGGTAACCCGACCGTTCCACGGTCCGATCAGGCGTCGGCTCCAATCGCGTCGCGGATGTGGCGAAACCCGTCAGCGTCGAGTAGATCGACCAAGCCGCGTTTGATATCCGAAACGATGGCGGGACCGTGGTAGACGAGACCGGTGTACAACTGCACCAGGCTCGCCCCAGCGCGGATCTTGTCGTAGGCGGCCTGTGCGGAGTCGACGCCGCCTAACCCGATGATCGGCATCTCGTCGCCGACGCGGTGGTAGAGGTAGCGCACCAGCCGAGTCGCTCGCTCGGCGATGGGAGGGCCACTCAGTCCGCCGTTCCCGATGGTCGATAGCGCATCCGAATCGAGCGTTACACCCGTACGGTCGGGCGCTGTGTTGGACGCGATAAACCCGGCGATTCCGTACTCCTTGGCGATGGTTATGGTCTCGTCGTAGCGGCTGTCAAAGACGAAGTTGGCGGAGTCTGGCGGCGAGAGCTTGAGCAGCATAGGCACGTGGATGCCCATCTCGTCGCGTTTGGCGGTAAGCGTGCGAAGCAGGTTTTCGAGCGCCGCGGGTTCTTCAAACGTCTTTCCCTCCGTCGTATTGGGGCACGATACGTTGATCGCTACGTAATCGACCAGTCCGGCGACACGCTCGAACGAGATGCGAAAGTCTTCTAGAGCCTCGTCGCCCAAAATTTTCGGATCGTGCGTTTTCGCAATGTTGACGCCCAGCGGTCGATCGTGCTGGAGCGTGCGCAATCGGCGGGAGATAATGGCGGCGCCCTCGTTGCCCAGACCCATTCGGTTGATGAGAGCCTGCTGCTCTTCGAGCCGAAACAGACGTGGCTTGGGATTACCCGTCGATGCCCGCGCTGTCACTGAACCGACTTCGGAAAACCCAAAACCGATCTGCTCCCACAGCGGCACCAGTTTGGCGTTCTTGTCGAACCCTGCGGCCAACCCGATCGGGTTAGGGAACGAAAACCCCAGGATGTTGAGCGCCAGGCGATTGTCTTCCCACCCGAATGTATCACGGACGTAGCCGGACGCGGCTTTCTGCCCTATCGCACCGACGCGTGCGGCTAGGCCATGCGCCGTTTCGGGCGGAAGTCGGAAGAGGAGCGAACGAAGCGCGTCGTACATAGCGTCAAGATACATGGCCTGCCGATCCGCCGAGCCGTTCGTGCGTAGATTTGACCCGACTGTATCCTTTGCAACATCTGTTCATGCCCACTTCCCTCATCACCGTCGACGCGTTTACGGACGCTCCGTTCACCGGCAATCCGGCTGCCGTCTGCCTGCTGCCCGAGCCTCAATCCGACGAGTGGATGCAAGCCGTCGCGACCGAGATGAATCTGTCCGAAACGGCGTTCGCACACCCCGAGGGCGATGCGTACCGGCTGCGTTGGTTTACACCTGTTGAGGAAGTCGACCTGTGCGGTCACGCCACACTCGCCGCCGCGCACGTGCTTTGGAGCCAAGCGCTCGCCGACAAAGGCAGCGCCATTGTGTTCAATACAGCAAGCGGATCGCTCTCG